>NZ_JANQCJ010000016.1:0-28355 GCF_024723355.1 Micrococcus sp. HG099
GTGTGGCAGCGGACCACGGTGCCGGGGCCGAGGCGGGCGGCGCGGCCCGCACGCTGGCCGGCGGCCGCACGCGAGGCCTGGACGGTGACGAGCCCGGCCATGCCCCTCCCCCGGTCCCGGCGCGGCTCGCGGGCCAGACCCGAGTCGATGACGAGGCGCACCCCCGGCACGGTCAGCGAGGACTCGGCGACCGCCGTCGCGACGACGACGCGCGGCACGGCGGGGTCGGCGCGGCCGGCGAGCGCGGCGTCCTGGTCGGTGGATTCCTGGCGGCCGTGCAGGACGCGGACCTCGGTGTCCGGGGCGAGCGCGGCGAGACGACCCGCGACCGCCTCGACCTCGGCCACACCGGGCAGGAAGGCGAGGGCGTCCACGGTCGGGTCGGCCTCGAGCGCCTCGGCGTGGGCGCGCGCGGCCGTGGCCGCGACGTGGTCGAGGAAGACCCGGTCCACGCGGCCCTCGGCGGTGAGGCGGTGGCCGCGGAAGGGGACGTGCTCCTCGCGCAGCGGGTGCAGCACGGCCGGGGTGGAGACCACGGGCAGGGGCGCCTCCTCCCCCATGCCGCGGGCCCAGCGGGCGGCCAGGGCCGCCGCGTCCACGGTGGCGGACATGGCCACGAGCGCGAGTTCGGGACGCAGCTGGCGCAGATCGGCGAGGAGTGCGAAGAGCACGTCCGTGTCCAGGTCCCGCTCGTGGACCTCGTCCAGGACCACCGCACCCACGCCGTCGAGCCCGGGGTCGGCCAGGAGGCGGCGCAGCAGCAGGCCCGGGGTCACGAACTCGACGGCCGAGGCCCCGCCGCCCGCCGCGTCGCCGCGCACGGCGTACCCGACGGCGGCGTCCGCGAGGGCGTCCGGTGCGGAGGTCCGGTCCGCGGCGTCCAGGACGGCTAAGCGCAGCCGCCGCCACGCCGCGCGCACCGCAACCCGGCGCGGCTGCGTGACCAGGACCCGCCCACCGCCGTGGTCCGCGAGCCGGACCGCGAGCGCGGGCGGGACCACGGTGGTCTTGCCCGTGCCCGGGGGCGCCTCGACGACGGCCACCCCGCGCGCGTCCAGCGCCGCCTCGAAGTCGGGCAGGGCGGCGGTGAACGTCAGCCCGGCACCGAGGCGGTCGAGGGCGGCGGCGAGGGCGGTGGGGACGGTGACGGGGTCGACGGGGGTGGGCATCGGGTCCATTGTGCCCGCGCTTAGACTGCAGAAATGGCCCAGAGCATCTCTTTCACCGAGTTCGATCTTTCCCAGGCCGGTCACGTCAGCTGCACGGTGACGCGAGACGGAGTGGAGGACAAGTTGTGGTTCGACCTGCCATTCGCCGGCACGGTCGCACCTGATCTCCTCGCGGCCGGGCTGGCCACGCTCTGCGGGACGGTTTTCGACCGGGTCGAGATGGACCTGCCGCTGGGCCCCGACGCCGCAGACTTGATCCGTGTTGCCACACGCTCCGACTTCGTGCACAGGCCTGGTAGAGACATCGTTCGTCGAAAAGGCCGGCAACATGCCCTGAACTTTTCAGGCGGATTCGACTCTTTAGCGGCGCGGGCCGTATTGCCGGAGTGTGAACTTATCTCATTGGATTTTGGAGGTCGATTCGCTCGCGAGAGGCCGCTTTTCGAGCGGTTCAGCCCCCATATCGTCAAGACGAATCTAGTTGATCTTGAACTAAACAGGAACGGCTGGTCCTTCATGGGCATAGGCAGCATTCTGCTACGCGACGAATTGGACCTGGGAGTGGTGTCCTTCGGCTCCATTCAGGCCGGATCGCTGCCTCGACTTTTCACAGGGCCCTCGACACCATCCACCCAGGCCATACCGTCCGCCCCATTCCTCCAAATCGTTAACCCTGTAAGCGGGGTGTCAGAGGTAGGGGCGATGATGATAACGGCGCGCGCTCACCCCGACGCTTTAGATGACATCCTCGCTTCCGTGGCTCATCCCGGGGAAATGAAGCATTATCGCAAGAGATTGATGCTCGAAGCCGTAAGCTCTCGCTTGGGATTGACTCCGAACCTTTCGACTGAGCGACTGCCCACCTCCCGCCCCACATGGGGATCTCAGTTCGCAGATGACCTGTCGGCGCTGTATGTGATGAAAGTGCTCGGTGGTGCCCGCGTGGTGGATGCATACGGCGGAGGCGTTCCCGACGCCGTCTTGGACATGATCGAGAAGACTGAGCTGACGTTCTTCGAGCGGTTCAACCCCCACGCTTTCACGGGTCTGCACCTGGAACAGAACGCCATGCTGAGCTCCCGTCTCATTCAACTTGGAATTCTCCCTTATGGGCGGGTTGATTGGCATACTGCCAGCCTTGCAATGAAGGCAATCCGCGGTCAACTTTGATCTAATTGACCTGAGATGGGCAGATTTATTTAGGGACATGGAGTCATCATGCCTAGGGCAATCGCATTCACGGCCGTGGACGTCTCGGACGAGGGTGTCATCACCTGCGCCGTCCATCGGCACGGGGAGGCTCAGGAGCTCTGGTTCCGTCTGCCCTACGCCTTTACCCCGGCCCCGGATCTCATCGCCGCGGTGTACGCCGGTCTGTGCGGCGAGGTGTTCGACGAGGTCCAGATCGACCTGCCGATCGGTCCGCGGTTGAGCGCCGCCATGGAGAAGATGACCGGCGCCCGCGTGGAGCACGCTCCGAGCACGGACCTCAGCCGCGAGCCTGGCACGGCGCAGGCGTTGAACTTCTCCGGCGGTTTCGACTCGCTAGCGGCCCGGCTCATCATGCCGGAGGCCCATCTCGTCTCCCTGGACTTCGGCGGACGGTTCGCCCGGGAGCGCCCCGTGTACTCACGGTTCCCCACGCACATCGTGGAGACCAACCTGGTGGATCTCGGCCTGAACCTGCACGGCACCGAGGCGTTCATGTCCTCGGCCGGCATCCTGCTGCGGGACGAACTGGACTTGGCCGTGCTGGGCTCGGGCGACATTCAGGCCTCGTCCCTGCCCGCGGCGTTCACAGGGCCGGTCCCGCAGCGGACGACCCCGGTGGCCGAGGCCCTTGGGGTCGGGCCGGCCTCCCCCGTGGCCGGCGTCTCGGAGGCGGGCACGATGCTCGTGTGCGCGCAGCGCCGCCCGGAACTGCTATTGGACGTGCTGGCCTCCGTGGCCCACCGCGGAGAAGTGAAATACCACCGCAAGCGGCTGCTCCTCGAGGCAGTCGCGCGGCGCGCAGGGCTCGATCTCGTCCTGCCGGACCTACCCGTGCTGGGGCAGCCGCGAAGGTGGGGTGCCGTGTTCGCCGACGACCTCGCGGCCCTGTATGTGCTGCGCGTCCTCGGGCCGGAGGCCGCATCCCTCCTCTACAACGAGGAAGGCATCCCCGGTCCCGTGCTGGAGCGCATCCCGGCCACGTCTCTGGCCTTCATGGAGCGGTTCAATCCACAGGCCTACGCGGGACTGCCCCCGGAGCTGCTCGGCGAGTGGTATGCGCGGCTGCTCCGCCTCGGTGTGCCGCCCTACGAGCGCCAGGACTGGTTCGACGCGGCCACGGCCATGAAGGCCGTGCGCAACCAGCTCTAAGGCCGCCGTCACCGCCTCCGCCACGCTGTCCCGGGACTGTCCCACTGACTAGGCTGTGACCCATGACCACACCCGTCCAGGAGCACCTCGATCGCCTCACGTCGGCCCACACGGGCGAGGGGGATGTCCCGGACGGGCTGGGCGTCGCGATGCTCATGGTGGACGGGCACCGCTACGTCTCCGGATCCATGACGTCCGTGCCTCTGGCCACGCTCGCCTCTCCCCTGTTCCATGCGCAGGCCCTCGAGGACCTCGGCGCGGTGCGGGTGGGCGAGCGCGTGGGAGCCGCCCCCGTGCGCGACCTGGACCACCGGGTCGAGGTGGACGCCGTCACGGGCCTGCCGCACAACCCGCTGCAGAACGCGGGCGCGGTGGCCACGGCCTCCCTGGTGAAGGGGCGGGGTGGCCGCGACCGTACCGCACGCATGATGCAGCTGCTCTCCGCACTGTTCGACCGCGAGGTCACCGTCACGGAGTCGGCCGCGCGTGCGGAGAACCGCGCCCAGCACCACACCCGGTCGGCTGCGTGGCTGATGAAGTCCCTCGACACGCTGGACGCCGACCCCGAGACGCTGCTCGAGGACATCGCCACGGTGCGTGCCGCCGCCGTGACCGTGGAGGACCTCGCCCTGCTCGCCGGCACCCTCGCGCACGGCGGTGTCCACCCCGTCACCGGGGACCGTGTGCTGAGCGAGGAGACGGTCCGCGGTGTGCTCTCCGTGATGGACTCCTGCGGCATGGACACCCGGGACTCCCGGTGGGCGTACGACGTCGGCCAGCCCGGGTGGGCGTCCACGCGCGGCGGCACCGTGCTCGTGGTGGTGCCGGGCCATCTCGGTCTGGCGCTGCAGTCGGACACGACGGACGAGAACGGGCTCGGCGCCGCGGCGATGGCCGCCCTGCGCACGATCGTCGAGGACTTCGAGCTGCATCCGTCGGTGGTCACCGGCTCCCCGCGCGCGGCCCTGCGCACCCACTACCGGATCGATCAGGCGCCCTCGGGCACAATGCGCAGCGCCGTCGTCTTGGAGGCGCTCGGGCGATTCGCGGACACCGTGCACGTGTTGGAGCTGGGCGGTCACCTCGGCTTCAGCCAGGTGGACGCGATCGCACGCGTCAGCCGCGGTCTGCCGGAGGCCCTCGAGACGCTCGTGGTGGACATGCGCTCGGTCAGCTCCATCTCCCGTCCGGCCCGGCTGCTGGTGGCCCAGTGGTTCGCCCGCGCGCTGGGCAACGGGCTCGACGTCGTCGTCGTGGACCGGGACGCCGCGGAGATCAGGGAGCTGATGGCGGCCGTCGAGGAGTCCGTGGAGGTGGACCTGCCCGAGCCGCTGCAGGATGAGGCCGAGGGGGTGGACCCCGCCGCCGAGGGCGCACAGTTCGTGTTCTTCGACTCCCGCTCGCGTGCCGCCCAGTGGGCCGAGCAGCGACTGCTCTCCCAGCACGCCCCCCACCTGCTGCCGCGGGACGCCCAGGAGGCGGCCGTGGCACCTCTGCTCCAGCACCTCTCCGCGGACGACGCGCGCCTGCTCGAGTCCATGATGGACGAGCGGGTCTACTCGGACGGTCAGATCATCCGTCGTGCCGGCCAGCCGTTCGGCGGCATCTACGTGATCGTCTCCGGCACCGTGGAGCTCTCCGGCCAGGGCACGGGCAGCCGTCGCGTGCGCCGCACCCTGCTCACCCCGGGGATGACGTTCGGCGAGATGGCCCTCGGCCAGCCCGGCCGCCAGCCCTCCACCGTCCGCGCGCGGGGGCCGGTCACGGCGCGCGTCCTCACCGCCCAGGTGATGGTCGCGCTCCAGGAGGGCTTCCCGCAGCTGGCCCTGGCCCTCTGGGAGGCGCTGGCCCGCGACGCGTTCACCGCGCTGAGCCAGCTCATCCGGGAAACCGGCGCACTGCAGGATTGACAGGGCCGGGGCGTCCCGCTGCCCGGCCGAGGACCTCGGACGTGGGATACTGTCTCGGCTACGGCGTGCCCCGCCGGCAGGCCGCGCGACCTCCGCCCCCGATCCCTGGCGTCCCCGACGCCCGTGAGGAGAACCCCGTGACGCACCTGCTCTACCGCGCCGCCATCCCGGTGACAGCCGTCCTCGGCATCGCGGCGGCCGTGGCCGGCGGGCTCGGGGCGTTCCGCTGGTCCGCGGTCTGCGCCGGTCTCGCGCTCGCCGCGCTCGCCGCGCTGACCCACCTGCAGTCCCGCCGCCTCGTCGCGGCCACGCGGACGATGGGCAACCGCCTGGCCCGTGGGGGCGCCTCGACCGCGTCCCCCCGGACGGCGAGGCAGCTGCGGGAGGTCGCCGACCGGCTGGATCGCGCCGCCCAGCGGATGGAGACCGCCGTCGCGTCCGCGGAGCACACCGCCCTGGACGAGATCTCGGCCACCGCCATGGAGTTCCGGCGGGAGATGCGCATGGCACGGCTTCTGCTGGAGGAGGACCGCCGAGCGGACGGCGCCGTCCCGCCCGCGCCCGGGACCCGTCGATGACGGCTGCGGGTGCGCTGCTCGACCAGGCCCGGCGCCTGGGCCTGACCCCCGACCCCGGCCGCGACCTCGAGACCGGCCCCGCGCAGGCCCGGGCGGCCCGAGAGGCGGCCGCGGTCTGGCGTGCGGCGTCGGCCGAAGGCCGGAACGACCTCGCCGAGCAGGCGCTCGACGCCTTGCGAGGGATGCTGGCCGACCCCGCCGTCGACCGCACGGAGCTCAGCGACCACGTCCTGCTCGTCCCGGGCGCCGACAAGCTCCCCTGGGACCGGGTGATACCGCCGGCACGCGGGCTCGCCCTGCTCTACAACTTCTCCCCGTTCCAGGACACCGGCTCCACCGTCGCCTCCAAGCGGCTGCGGCAGTTCGGCGACTCCGTGGACGTGATCGCCTGCTCGTTCCTCCATCACAAGAAGATGGATCCCACCATCGAGCGCATCTCCGCGCCCTACGTCCGTTCCAAGCACTTCCTGCCGTTCTCCCCCGCCTGGGCCACCTGGGGGCCGCACGCGGCGTTCGCCCTGCGCGCCGCCGCACTCGCCGAGCGGTACATGGCAGACCGGGCCGAGCCCTACGAGTTCCTGTACACGCGCGCCATGTGGTCGCCCTCCCTCCTGGCCGGCGCCCTCGTGAAGCTGCGGCATCCGGGCGTGCGCTGGGTCGCGGAGTTCTCCGATCCCCTCTCCCAGGACGTCGAGGGCCGCCACCGCGGGGGGCCGATCGCGGACGACGAGTGCTCACGGACGCTCACGGAGGCGTTCGAGGCACGGTACGGACCCCTGGACGACCGCGAGCGCACGGTGTTCGCCCTGCCGGAGAGCCTGGTCTTCGCCTTCGCGGACGAGATCATCTTCACGAACGCCCTGCAGCGGGAGACGATGCTCGCCGCGATCGGGCGCGAGGACCTCCGCTCCCGGGTCATGGCGGTCTCGACGGTGAGCCACCACCCGGTGCTGCCCCGTCCGTTCTACCGGATGTGCGAGGCCTCGCCCCAGGTGGGACCGGAGCACCTGAACGTCGCCTACTTCGGCGAGTTCTACTCCTCGCGGGGCCTGCTCGAGGTGACCTCGGCGCTGCGCACGCTGCCCGAGCGGATCCGCGAACGGGTCCGCCTCCACGTGCACACGAACTACGTGGCCGCCGACCACGGCGGCCGACGGCTGAGCAGCTTCTCCGCCGCCTCCTACGCCAACCTGGTCGAGCGCGCGCTCCGCGGGGTAGGCGCCGAAGGGGTCGAGCACCTGGTCCGCTTCCATCCGTCCCTGCCGTTCCTCGAATTCCTCGCCGCCACGGACGCCTTCGACCTCCTGGTCGTCCGGGACGCCGCCTCGGGGGCCCACCACGCGGTGAACCCCTATCTGCCGTCGAAGTGGAGCGACTACTCGGGCTCCACGGCGGCCACGTGGGCCATCGTCGAGGAGGGGAGCACCATGTCAGGCCTCTCGCCCCGGCACCGCTCCGCCGTGCACGATGTGGCCGGCGCCCGCGAGGTCCTGTGGCGCGCCGTGGAGGAGAAGTTCGGCGACGCCGTCGCCAGCGATCCGGAGGAAGGTCCCCGATGAGCCCGCAGCCGGTCCAGCCCCCCTCCCACCTCGACACCGTCCTCACCGCCCTGGGGCGGGCCTCCACCCCGGCCGTGCCCGAGAACCCGCACGGCCTGACCCGGGCGGCCCTGCTGGGACTGCCGGAGTCGCAGGCCGCCGCCCGGGCCGTCGTCGTCGGCTCCCCCGCCCTCCTGGGCGACGTCGCGCAGGCCGCCCCCGCGGTGGCTGGGATCCCGGGCGCCCTGGTCGACCAGGTCGAGCTCCCCCTCGTCCGAGCCCTCGTCCTGGACTGGGACGCCTTCGCCGCCGGCCCCTGGCTCGGCGCCGACACGCATGCCGCGCCCGCGCTCCTCCAGGAGCTGGTGGACGCCGCCGACGCCGTCCGACGCCGAGGCGGCAGCGTCTTCGGCCTCCCCCGGCGCCCCCTGCACGGCAGCGGGGACGCCCTGCTGCTGGCGGCCTGCACGGTGGACATGACGAACGTGCCCGCCGTGGACATGGAGGAGCGCGCCGTCCAGACCCCGCTCTGGACCGCGCTCGCGGCCGAAGCCGCCGGTCGACCCGGCCCCACCACCCAGGAAGGTCTCTGAGATGGCTGCGGTCCTCTTCGCCCCCACCCTGTCCACCGAGGGCTCCTCCGCCGCCCGGCTCTGGGTGGCGGCCGTCTGCCGCGCCCTCCGTGACATTGGGCATGCCGTCACGCTCCTGCCCTCGGCCCCGCCCTCGGCCGCCGTCGAGGAGACGCTGGGGGAGCTCGGGGTGAGCCTCCTGCCTCCAGC
This sequence comes from Micrococcus sp. HG099, assembly GCF_024723355.1. Lineage (NCBI taxonomy): Bacteria > Bacillati > Actinomycetota > Actinomycetes > Micrococcales > Micrococcaceae > Micrococcus > Micrococcus sp. HG099. The sequence continues at coordinate 8,339 of NZ_JANQCJ010000016.1, forward strand.
GGTGCAGCAGCAGGGCCCCGACGCCGTCCGCCTCGCGCCCCGCCTGCATGCCCGGCGGATCGTCACGCATGCCCGGGACACCGCGGCGGACTGGACGCTGGTGCAGGGCGCCGAGCTCGTGGACGCCGTCGCCCGTGGGGGTGCGCTGGCCCGCACGCTCTGGGCCGTCCCCCTGGACGCCCCCTATCGCACCGAGCTGCTCGACGAGCGGCTCCTGGACCGCCTGGAGGGCATCGGTGCGGGCGTCCACCGCCTGCTGGTGGTCTCCGAGGGGCAGCGCGCCGTGTTCGAGGCCCTGCACGCCGGGCTCGCCTCCCGCGTGGGCCTCCTCCCCACCCTCTCCCCCGGCGCGCCCGCTGCCGCCTTCGCTCCGGGCGCCGACCTGGAGATCGACCTCGACTTCTTCACGGCCGCCTCGCTGCCGTCCCTGTCGGCCTACCAGGAGCGCACCCGGGCCCTGCGACACGTGCCGCGCGTCCTCCTCACCGGCGAGCCGGAGGCCCCGACGGCCGAGGACCCCCGGTGGATCCGTCTCGCGGGCAGGCAGCTCGGCGCGGTCCCGGGCGGGGCGCCGGCTGCCTACGGGCTCGTGCCCACCACGGCGGACCCGGCAGGCAGGGCGACGGCCATCGAGCACTACCTGCACCGCGGAATCCGGCCCGTGGCGCTCAGGGAGCCGGACGAGGCCCGCCCGGAGCACGACCACCCGGGACTGACCGTCCTCTCCTCCTCCGCGGACCTGGTGGTCCCCGCCGAGGAGCGCGAGGCGGCCGGGCGACCCGACCCCTCCCCGCTCTCCGACGCCCCCTCACCCCGCCTGCCCGCGTGGTTCCCCCACCCGCGGGCCCACGCGCCCCTGAGCCCCGCACCGGGTCGCCCGCTGCGCGTGGTGCTCGCAGGCTCCGACTTCAAGTTCGCCGGGGATCTCATCCGCGGCCTGGCCGCACACCCGGACGTCGACCTCCGCATCGACGTGTTCAAGCACCACAACCACCCCCAGCCCGAGATCAGCCGGCCCTACCTGGAGTGGGCCGACGTCGTGATCGCCGAGTTCGCGGTGCGCAATGCGATCTGGTACTCCCAGCACCTTCGTCCGGACCAGAAGCTGATCGTCCGCCTCCACGGCTTCGAACTGCTGTCCACGTTCATCGACGACCTCCGCGTGGACCGCTGCTCCGCGATCCTGGTCCCGTCCGAGGCCTACCGGGAACAGGCCCTCGCCATGAAAGGCTGGCCGGCCGCCGTGGTCCGGGCGATGCCGAACTCGGTGGACCGCGACGACCTGTACCGGGAGAAGCTGCCCGACGCCCGGTTCCACCTGGGGCTGGCCGGCTACGTGCCCATCCTCAAGCGCCCGGAGCGCGCGCTCGACCTGCTCCGGCTGCTGCGCGAGCAGGACCCCCGCTACGTCCTCCACCTGCGGGGGAACAATCCCTTCGACTACTCCTACGAGTGGGCCAAGGCGGGCCACCAGGACGCCTACCGGCTCTTCTACGAGCGCATCGGCGCAGACCCGCTGCTGCGCGACGGCGTCTCCTTCGAGCCGTTCGCGCCGGACATGGGCAACTGGCTGCGCCGGATCGGCTGGATGCTCTCGCCGAGCGTCCGGGAGACCTTCCACATGGCCGGCGTCGAGGGGGCGGCCTCGGGGGCCGTGCCCCTCGTGTGGGATCGAGCCGGTGCGCGCGAGATCTTCGGCGACGAGTGGACCTTCGAGGACACCGAGTCCATCGCATCCTTCGTGCTGGAGGCCAACCGCTCCGAGGCGGGCTACGCCGCCGTCGCCGCGCGCGCCGCCACCGTGGCGGACCCCTATGAGACCCACGTGGTCCTCGACCGCTGGGTGGAGCTGCTGCGCGAGCTCACGGCCGGGGCCGACGCCGTACCCGCCGTGGAGGACGAGTTCCTCGCCGATGTCCAGGACGCCCTCCGGGACGGCTCCTACATCCGTGCCCTCGAGGCGCTGGACGCCCACCCGAGCCTGGCCGCCGCGTCGGCGGGCCCGTTGAAGGACGCGGAGATGTGGGTGCGCGGCGTCGCCGCCCTGGACTCCCGGCGCTTCGGCCTGCTGCTCCCGGGGCCCCGCGCCCGGCACGCCGCAGAGGGGGCCCCGCTCACGGTGCGCAGCGTCGGACAGAGCTCGACGCGTCTGGCCCTCGACGGGCTCGAACGGTGGACGATCGACCTCGCCCCCCACGCCTTCACCGACCCCCGCGACGCGCCGCTGGATCCCGTCGCGGACGACATCCAGCCCGACCGCGGCATGGCGGTCTCGGACCTCGGCGGTCCCGCCCGCGCGGACCGCTGGGTGGAGGCCCATGCCGGCCGCATCGCCGCCGAGGCGCGCCGCACCGGTCGCACCCGCCTGCTCGCCTGCGGCCCCTGGTGGGTGGCCCTCCCCGCCGCGCTGGCCGCCGACCGGCTGGGCCTGACCGCGACCTGGATCGTCACGGACCCGGCCGACGTGGCCCGCGCGGAGCGCGCCCTGGCCGCGCCTGACTCCGACGAGCCCCTCGACCACGTGGTGCTGCGCGCCTTCGCGGGGATGGACGGCGTCGTGGACGAGACCGGCCTGCTCTCCGGCTCGCCGCTGGCGGCCGAGCTGTCCCTCGCCGCCACGCCGACCGCCGCGCCTGCGGCCGGCGCCCCCGTGTCCCGGCCGTGGGCGCGCCTGGACTATCCGGGCCGCCCCGCGGCCGTCCAGCGCGATCCCGCTGACCTCCACGTGCTGCTGGCGGGCGGCCAGGACCTCGCCGACGCATGGGCCGCCGCCGGCGCCCGGGTGACGCGGCTCTCCCCGGCCGACCTCACCGCGCCCGTGGCCCCCTCCACCGATCTGGTGGTCCTGGACCTCGCCCTCCTCGAGGACCCCGCGTGGGAACCGGGGCTCACAGGCGCGGACGCGACCGCCCACGCCGCCCTGGGGCGCGTGGTGGCCGGCGCGCGATCCCTGGGCGCCCGCTCCGTGGCCCTGGGGCACCGGGCCGGGGAGCGCTTCGACGAGGTCCTCCCCCTCCTGCGGCGCCACGACGTGGTCACGACGCCGACTCCCGCCCTCGCGGCGCCCCTGCTCACGGGCGCGCCCACGGTGGTGGAGCGCGTGCTGCCCGTCGCTGCGGTCGAGGTGCGGCCCGCCGACCTGCTGCGCTGGGCGGGCCTGTCCGTGCCGTTGGAGGCCCCCGCTGCGTCGGCGCCGGCGACGGCCCGGGCGGCCGCCCTCGATGCCCCCGAGGAGCCCGCAGCGCAGGCCGGGCCGCGCGACGGGGACAACGTCCCCGTCCCGGTCGAAGGCGTCTCCGTGGTGCTCGCCACCCATCGCGGCGCCGACCGCATCCAGGGCATGCTCGACTCGCTCGCCGGGCAGAGCCTGCCGTCCCATCTCCTGGAGCTGGTGGTGGTGGAGAACGGCGGGTCCCCGGACTCCGAGGCGGCCGTGAGCCGGTTCGCGGCGCAGACCGGCATCCCCACGATCTACCGCTTCCTCGCCGAGCCCGGAGTGGGCGGCGCCCGCAACGTCGGCATCGCCGCCGCGTCGCGAGAGTACGTCACCTTCGTGGACGACGACGACCTGCTCGACCCCGACTACCTCCTGAGCATGTGGCTGAGCGCGTCTCCGACCGACGTCGCCTTCGGGACCATGCACGACCTGGGGCCGGACGGGACGCGAGACGAGCAGACCCACACCGCCCGTCGACTCGCCGCGCTGCGGGGCGGCCGCCGCCTGCTGGGCCGCCACGGCGGGGCACTGAGCATGAACGCCTGCAAGCTCATCCCCCGCGACGTGGCCGTGGACTGCCGGTACCCGGAGGACCTCTCCTCCGGGGAGGACGTCGTGTTCATGGCCCAGCTGCTGGGCCGCGGCCTGCACCTCTCCCCCGCGGCCCCGATGCCGAAGGCCGCCTACCTGCGCGTCCTGCGTCCGGCCTCCGTCTCCCGCCGCGACCTCACCTTCGACTTCGCGGTGCGGGAGCGCCTGGCCGTCCTGCGCCACCTGCGGACGGTCTCGGCCACGCTGACCGACCCGCACGATCTCGGCTCGATCCGCCTCCTCATGCGCGGCCAGGCCGGATTCGTCTCCCGCTACCGAGCGGCGCACCCGGACGAGCACGACCGGGTGGACAGCGCGATCATCGAGGCGGGACTCGAGGACGTGGCCGAACTGCGCTGACCGGGGTCCGGGCGCCGGGGTCAGGGCGCCGGCGGCGGCCCGTCCCTCACGGCGAGGCCGGGCCCCGCGGGCGGCTCACCGCCCTAGCACGTGCCGCAGCGCGCCCTCCAGCTCGGGGTCGCGCATGGCGTAGCCGGAGGCGAGCAGCCGGTCGGCTACGGCCTTCTGGTCCGCCCGGACGGTCTCCTCGGCGCCCTCGGCCCCGAGCAGCAGGCGCGGGCCGAAGCCCGGCGTCGGCACCGCGGCGGGACGGCGCAGCACGCGGCCCAGGATCGCAGCGAACTCCTTCGCGGTGACGGGCTCGGGCGCCACGGCGTTCAGCGGGCCGGTGACGCCGTCGTCGAGCACCGCGTGGGCGAAGGCCCCCGCGATGTCGTCCGCGCCGATCCAGCTCAGCCACGGGCTGCCGTCGTGGCTCTCGCCGCCGGAGGACGCGATCGGCCCGCCCACGCCCGCCAGGAACAGCGGCAGCACCTGCTGCAGCATGCCCCCGGCTGGGCTCAGGACCACGCCGGTCCGCAGCATCGCGACCCGGATCCCGGCCGCCTCGGCGCGCCGGGCCTCGGCCTCCCAGTCCGCCACGACCTCGGCGAGGAAGTCGTCCCCGGGCTCCAGATCCTCCACGAGGCCGCTACCGAATGGGCCCGTGCCCGCATCCGCCCCGTAGTATCCGATCGCCGAGCCGTTCACGAGCGCCCGCGCCCGCGCGTCGTCCCCCTCCCGTGCGGTGATCCGGGCGAGCGCGTCCACAAGGGTGCGCGTTCCGCGCACGCGCGAGTCGTGCACGGCCTCCTTGTGCTCGTCCGTGAAGCGGCCGGCGATGGGCTCGCCCGCCAGGTTCACGACGACGTCGGCCCCGGCCAGGGCGTCCTCGTCCACGGTCTCCCGGCCGGGGTCCCACAGCGCCGCATCCAGCGCACCGGCCTTCTTCGGGCTCCGTACGAGCCGGACGACCCGGTGGCCGCCGGTGGTGAGCAGGGCACAGAGCTGCCGGCCGATCAGTCCGCCGGACCCCGTCACCGCGACCGTGCGGGCCGGTCCGCCGACGAGGGGGCCGGGGTGGGCGGCATGGAAGTCCAGGTCATCGGCCATCACGCGGGCGCGGTAGGCGAACTGGCGGCTGAGCTCCGCCTCGAACGCCTCGTGGGCGCGTCGGGACGCCGCGGCGCCCACGCCGGGCACCCGGCCCAGCAGGTCCTCGCCGGGCAGGGCGTACTCGATGTGGTCCGTCACCACCGTGCCGCGCCGCCCGTCCGCCGTGTCCGCCTCACCGGGCGCGGCGTCGTCGAGCAGGTGGGTATGCCGCCAGGAGGCGAGGGGGCCGGAGACCATCTCGTCCCGGAACATGCGGCCCTCCTCGTAGGCCGTGTGGCGGGCCCTCCACGGCACCGCAGGCGCGGCACCGCCGGGGAGGCGAGAGGCGACGGCGTCCGGCAGCAGGCCGGTGAGCATCCCGTGGGCGGCACCGGCGAACAGGCCGGCCGCCCCGGGGGCCTGGATGCGCAGCCGCGACTCGGAGCCCACACGGAGGCCGTCAGAGGGCCCCTGGACCACCTCGCCGGCGAAGGGCGGGGTGAGCCGCTCCAGCGCGCCGGGGTTCTCCAGCCAGCGGAAGACGACGTCACGCGGGTGGCGCAGGAGGGTGCGGTGCTCGAAGACGCGGATCTCGGTCATGCAGGCCAGCGTGGCACAGATGGTGGAGGCGCGAACACCTGTCCGGGCCGGTGCCGTGGAGGACAATGACGGGATGGACCTGCTTCCCGAGCTGCGCTGGACCGCCGCCGCCCTGCCCGCCACCGAGCTGACCCTCGTGGCCGTCTTCTCCCCCGAGGACCAGACGGTGCGCGCCTCCGGCGTGGCCGTGCCGGAGGACCCGGAGCCCCCCGCCGCCGCGATCGGGCGCCTCCTCGAGACGCTCATGGACCGGCTCGAGGCCCTGGACCCGGCGACCGCCGACCGCGAGATGAACCCGCGCCCGGTGGAGCCCCACCCGGGTGTGTCCCAGCCCGTCGCCGACGCCCTGGCGGCCTACGCGGCGGGGAGCGTGGCCGCGCTCGACGCCCTGGAGGTCGCCCAGCCGGGCACCGCGTTCCGGCAGCGGGCTTGGCGGGAGCTGCGCGGCATCGCCCCCGGCTCCCCCGTGACCTACGGCAGCCTGGCCGAACGGTGCGGGTCCCCGCGGGCCGTGCGCGCCGCCGGCGGGGCGTGCGCCGCCAACCTGGTGGCCGTCGTCGTGCCCTGCCACCGCGTGGTCCGCTCCGACGGCGGCCCCGGACAGTACCTCTACGGGACGGCCGCCAAGGGGGCGCTGCTGGCCCACGAGGCCGCGCACGCCGGCTGAGGCCCGCCCGCGCTCACGGTGCCGAAGCCTCCCGTTCCCCGCACGAAAGCGCCGGTTGGACGCCCGAGGGCCCCGCCCCGGAAGCGACGGATCGCTCCGGGACGGGGCCCTCGGTGGCTCGGCCGATCAGGCGGAGAGCTTGTCCAGGATCCCGTTGAGGGTCTTGGAGGGGCGCATCACGTCGGACACCTTGGCCATGTCCGGCGCGTAGTAGCCACCCAGGTCCACCGGGGAGCCCTGCACGCCGTTGAGCTCGGCCAAGATGGTCTCCTCCTGGGCCTCCAGCTCCTCGGCGACCGGCTTCGCCGCGGCCGCCAGCTCGGCGTCCGCGGTCTGCTTCGCCAGCTCCTGGGCCCAGTAGAGGGCCAGGTAGAAGTGGCTGCCGCGGTTGTCCAGCTCGCCCACCTTGCGCTCCGGGGACTTGCCCTCGGTGAGCAGGGTGCCGGTGGCGGCGTCCAGGGTGTCCGCGAGCACCTGCGCGCGGGCGTTGGAGTTCGCCTCGGCCTCGTGCTCGAAGGACACGGCCAGGGCGAGGAACTCGCCGAGGGAGTCCCAGCGCAGGTGGTTCTCCTCCACCAGCTGCTGCACGTGCTTCGGAGCGGAGCCGCCGGCGCCGGTCTCGAACAGGCCGCCGCCGTTGATGAGCGGGACGATCGAGAGCATCTTGGCGGAGGTGCCCAGCTCGAGGATCGGGAACAGGTCCGTGTTGTAGTCGCGCAGCACGTTGCCGGTCACCGAGATGGTGTCCTCGCCGCGGCGGATGCGCTCCACGGACAGGGTGGCGGCGTCCACCGGGGAGAGGATGCGGATGTCCAGGCCCTCGGTGTCGTGCTCCTTGAGGTACTCCTCCACCTTGGCGATGAGCTCGCGGTCGTGGGCGCGGGTCTCGTCCAGCCAGAACACGGCGGGGGTCTGGGAGGCGCGGGCGCGGGTCACGGCCAGCTTCACCCAGTCGCGCACCGGCACGTCCTTGGTCTGGCAGGCGCGCCAGATGTCGCCGGCCTCGACGTCGTGGGAGATCAGGGTCTCGCCGGCGGCGTTCTTCACGGCCACGGTGCCCGCGGACTCGAGGATGAACGTCTTGTCGTGCGAGCCGTACTCCTCGGCCTTCTGCGCCATGAGGCCCACGTTCGGGACGGTGCCCATGGTGGTGGGGTCGTAGGCGCCGTGCTTCTTGCAGTCCTCGATCACGGCCTGGTAGATGCCGGCGTAGGAGGAGTCCGGGATGACCGCCAGGGTGTCCTGGGTCTGGTCGTCCTTGTTCCACATGCGGCCGGAGGTGCGGATCATGGCCGGCATGGAGGCGTCCACGATCACGTCGGAGGGCACGTGGAGGTTGGTGATGCCCTTGGCGGAGTTCACCATGGCCACGTCCGGGCCGTCCTCGTAGGCGGCGGCGATGGCCTTCTTCACGCCCTCGGCGGTCTCGGCGTCGAGCTTGTCCAGGCCGCCCTCGATGGCGGCGAGGCCGTTGTTCGGGTTCAGGCCGGCGGCCTCGAGCTGCTCGCCGTACTGGGCGAACAGGTCGGCGAAGTAGGCCTTCACCACGTGGCCGAAGATCACCGGGTCGGAGACCTTCATCATGGTGGCCTTGAGGTGGGCGGAGAAGAGGATGCCCTCGTCCTTGGCGCGCTTGACCTGCTCGGCCAGGAACGCGTCCAGGGCCTTGGCGGACATGAAGGTGCCGTCCACGACCTCGCCGGCCAGGACCTTCAGGCCGTCCTTGAGGACGGTGGTCTCGCCGTCGGCGCCGGCGAACTCGATGGTCAGGGTGTCGTCCGCCGGCATGGTCACGGACTTCTCGTTGGAGCGGAAGTCGTCGGCGCCCATGGTGGCGACGGCGGTCTTGGAGTCCGGGGTCCACTCGCCCATCGAGTGGGGGAACTTCTTGGCGTAGTTCTTCACGGCCTTGGGGGCGCGGCGGTCCGAGTTGCCCTCGCGCAGCACCGGGTTCACGGCGGAGCCCTTGACGGAGTCGTAGCGCGCCTTGGCGTCCTTCTCCTCGTCGGTCTTCGGCTCGTCCGGGTACTCGGGCAGCGCGTAGCCGTCCTCCTGCAGCTCCTTGATGGCGGCGCGCAGCTGCGGCACGGAGGCGGAGATGTTCGGCAGCTTGATGACGTTGGCCTCGGGGGTCTTCACGAGCTCGCCGAGCTCGGCGAGGGCGTCGTCGGTGCGCTGGTCCTCGGGCAGGACGTCACGGAACGCGGCGAGGATGCGGCCGGCCAGGGAGATGTCACGCGTCTCCAGCTCCACGCCCGCGGTGCCCGCGTAGGCGCGCACGATGGGCAGCAGGGAGGCGGTGGCCAGCATGGGGGCCTCATCCGTCAGCGTGTAGATGATCTTCGACATGCGTGAACGTCACTCCTTCTGGCCGTGCTCGCGGCGCGGCCGTGATGGGCATGGGACTGGTGTCTCGTCGCCAATCTACCGTCCGTGCCGGACGCGTCACACCGTGTGGAGACCCGCGACGACGTCGGCCGCCCGCCTCAGCCGCGCCGCTCGTCCCCGTCCTCGCGCGGGTACCAGGCCGGCGACGGGTCGGCCGGGGGCGCTCCCTCGGGCCCGGGGCCCGAGCCGGCCGAATCCGAGCACGCCCTGCACCGCCCACGGGCGGCCCTCGGCCCGGCGCGTCCCGGCGGCCGCGAGCGGCAGCCGGGCGATCCCGCCCAGCACCATGCAGGCCAGCAGGCCGAGCCAGCCGGAGCCCACCATCAGGTCGCGCATCATGTCGCCGCCGAACATCATGGCCTCAGACTAGGCCGCAACCTGCACCCGATCCACGGCGACGACGGCGCCCGGGGCCGCGTCGGGACCGGGCAGGGCTGCGGAAGACCGAGAGCTGTCCTGCAGAACGCCGGTATGGGGCGCGGAGTCGCGCTCATGACGGCACTTTGCAGGACAGCTCCACCTGGGGACCCCTCGGTCAGCCGTGGAAGAAGTGGCGCGCCCCGGTCAAGTACAGGGTCACGCCGGCGGCCTCGGCCGCGGCCACGACCTCCTCGTCCCGGACGGAGCCGCCCGGCTGGACCACGGCGCGCACACCGGCGTCGATGAGGATCTGCAGGCCGTCCGCGAACGGGAAGAACGCGTCGGAGGCGGCCACCGCGCCGCGGGCGCGCTCCGGTGCGCCCTCGCCGGAGACGTTCTCCGCGCCGCCGGCGGTCGTGACCTCGGACGTCGTCACGTCCTGGCCGCCGGTCTGCGCGGCGCCCAGGGTGTTGGCCCGCTCCACGGCCAGGCGGCAGGAGTCGAGGCGGTTGACCTGGCCCATGCCGACGCCCACCGTGGCGCCGTCGTGCGCCAGCAGCACCGCGTTGGACTTGGCGGCGCGCACGGCGCGCCACGCGAAGGCCAGGTCGGCGAGCGTGGCCTCGTCCGCGGCGGCGCCGGCGGCGAGGGTCCAGGTGGCCGGGTCGTCGCCGTCGGCGTCCACGGCGTCGGCGATCTGCAGGAGCATGCCGCCGGAGATCTGCTTGGCCTCGACGGCGTCGCGCACGAAGCCCTCGGGCAGGGCCAGCAGGCGCAGGTTCTTCTTGGCGGTGAGGATCTGCAGGGCCTCGGGCTCGAAGGACGGGGCGACCACGACCTCCGTGAACACGTCCTTGACCTGGGCCGCCATGACCGCGGTGACGGGGCGGTTCGCGGCGATCACGCCCCCGAACGCGGACACGGGGTCGCACGCGTGGGCCTTGGCGTGAGCCTGGGCGACGTCGGCGCCCTCGTCCGTCACGGCCACGCCGCACGGGTTGGCGTGCTTGACGATCGCCACGGCGGGGGCCGGGTGGTCGAAGGCGGCGCGCACGGCGGCGTCGGCGTCCACGTAGTTGTTGTAGCTCATGGGCTTGCCGTGCAGCAGCTCGGCCTGCGCGATGCCGGGCGCCGCGGAGGAGTCCAGGTAGAGGGCGGCGGGCTGGTGCGGGTTCTCGCCGTAGCGCAGGATCTCGGCGCGCTCGAGGGAGAAGCCGGCGTAGGGCGGGAAGATGGGGACGTCGTCCTGCTCGGTGTCCTCGGCGAAGTGGGCGGCGGTCCAGGCGGCCACGGCGTTGTCGTACCCGGCGGTGTGGGCGAAGGCCAGGGCGGCCAGGCGCCGGCGGGCGCGCAGGTCGAAGCCGCCGGCCTGCGCGGCGGCCACCACGTCCGGGTATCGGGCCGGGTCCACGACGACGGCCACGGACGCGTGGTTCTTCGCGGCGGCGCGCACCATGGAGGGCCCGCCGATGTCGATCTGCTCGACGACGGCGTCCTCCGCGGCGCCCGAGTTCACGGTGTCCACGAACGGGTAGAGATTCACCACCACCAGGTCGAAGGGCTCCACCTCGAGGTCGCGCAGCTGGGCCACGTGGTCCTCGCGGCGGCGGTCGGCCAGGATCCCGGCGTGCACGCGCGGGTGCAGGGTCTTCACGCGCCCGTCCAGGCACTCCTGGAAGCCGGTGACTTCGGCGACCTCGGTGACGGGCACGCCGGCGTCGGCGATGCGCTGGGCGGTGGACCCGGTGGAGACGATCTGCACGCCGGCGGCGTGCAGGCCGGTGGCCAGCTCCTCCAGGCCGGTCTTGTCGTAGACGGAGATCAGGGCCCGCTTGAGGGGCACGGAGTCCAGGACGGCGGCGGGGGGCTGGGCAGAGGTCACGGGAGGCGCTCCATTCGAGGGGGTCCGGGTGCGTCCCCAGCATAGGCCCGGCCGCATAATGGCCCTGGGTCCGCGCGCGAGTGCGACGCGCCTCTCCCAGCACCCGAGCACCGCACCGATCGAACGGGAACCGACCATGGCCTCCTCCACTCCGCCCCGCCACGGCGACGCCGACGCGCATCCCGCGCCCGCCGTCGTCGCCCCCGCCCGCTCCGGGGACGCCCCGCCCACCGGCGAGGCCGTCGTCCAGGACCTGCCCTGGCGCTGGTCCGTGCAGGGCCGGATCTTCTTGATCGGCGGCCTCGGGTTCATGTTCGACGCGTGGGACGTGACCCTCAACGGCGTGATGATCCCGCTGCTGCGCGAGGAGTGGGCCCTGGCGCCGGCGGACGCCGCGTGGATCGGCACGGCCAACCTGATCGGCATGGCCGTCGGCGCGTTCCTGTGGGGCACGATCGCGGACCGGATCGGGCGCAAGGCGGCCTTCGCGTGGACGCTGGCGATCTTCTCCGTGTTCACCCTCGCGGGCGCGCTGACGGACTCGCTGCTGTGGTTCGCCGTGTTCCGCTTCGTGGCCGGCGTCGGCCTGGGCGGCACCATCCCCGTGGACTACGCGCTCGTGGGCGAGTTCACCCCGCGCCGCCTGCGCGGCCGCGTCCTGGCCGCGATGGACGGCTGGTGGCCCGTGGGCGCCGCACTGTGCGGCCTCGTCTCCGCGTGGCTCGTGGGCACGTGGGGCGACTGGCGCCTGCCGCTGCTGGCCATGGTGCTGCCGGCGCTGCTCGTGTTCGTGGTGCGCCTGGGCATCCCCGAGTCCCCGCTGTTCCTCATGAGCCGCGGCCGCGAGGCCGAGGCCCGCAAGGTCATCGACCGCATGGTCGAGGCCACCGGCGCCGAGCGCCGCGAGTACGTCATGCCCCCGGTGGAGCAGGAGCGCGCCGACGGCGTCCTCGCCCAGCTGGCCGCCGTCTGGCGGTTCTCTCCGCGCATCACCGCGGTGGCCTGGGCCCTGTTCGTGGCCATCATGCTCGTCTACTACATCGCCCTGCAGTGGCTGCCGACGTTCCTCATCGACGCCGGCTACGCCGAGGGCCGCGCCTTCATCATGACCTCCGGCATGGCCGCCGCCGGCCTGCTCGGCGTCGTGGTGGCCACCGTGCTGATCGAGGTCACCGGCCGCCGCTGGCTGCTGGGGGTGAGCGCCGTCGTCGCCAGCGCCCTGCTGGTGTGGCTGGCGAGCGTGCTGGGCGTGCCATCCGCGGTGCTGCCGCTCGTGCTGGCCTTCGGGTTCGTGGTGCAGATCGCGATCCCGGTGCTCTACACGTACGTGTCCGAGCTCTACCCGACGACGCTGCGCGCATCCGGCTTCGGCTGGGCCTCGGCGGCGTCCCGGGTGGGCGCGGGCCTCGGCCCGCTGTTCTTCGTGGGCACGCTGGTGCCGGCGATGGGGCTGCCGGCCGCGTTCGCCGTCACCGGCGGCCTGGTGCTGCTCGCGTGCGTCGCGATGCTCGCGCTGGCCCCGGAGACCCGGGGCCGCGCCCTCGAGGTCAGCGCCGACTGAGCTCGCCGAGCACGCGCAGCAGTAGGGCCCGCTCCTGGACCTTGATGCGCTCGTGCAGCTCGGCCTCGGTGTCCGTATCCAGCACGGGCACCGCGGCCTGGGCGAGGATCGGGCCAGTGTCCACGCCGGCGTCCACCACGTGCACGGTGCAGCCGCTGACCTTCACCCCGTGGGCGAGGGCGTCGCGCACGCCGTGGGCCCCCGGGAACGAGGGCAGCAGCGCCGGGTGGGTGTTGAGGATGCGGCCCTCGAAGCGCTCGAGCAGGGGCGCGCCGAGGATGCGCATGAACCCGGAGCACAGCACCCAATCGGGCTCGTGGGCGGCCACCGCGTCGGCGAGCGCCGCGTCCCACGCGTGCCGGTCGGCGTGGTCCCGCGGGGAGACAACGAACGTCTCGATGCCGTGGGCGCGGGCCCGCTCGAGGCCGCCGGCGTCGGCGACGTCGGCGCCCACCGCCGCGATCTCGACGTCGAGGGCCCCGGACGCGACGGCGTCCAGGACGGCCTGCAGGTTGGTGCCGGAACCGGATACGAGGGCCACGATGCGCATGCGCCCATCGTAGGGTGAGGGGGTGTCCGCACCGCTCCCCTCGACCCCGCCCCGCCCGCCGCAGGACGACGCCCCGGACCCGGGTCGCGCCCGCACCGGCCGCATCCTGCTGTGGCAGTCCGTGGCGCTGCTGGGCATGGTGCTCAGCCTCTCCCTCGTGCTGCCGTGGAAGCTCGCGGCGCTGGTCCTCGGGCTCGTCGCCCTCGTGCTGGGCGTGCGCGTGTGGCTCACGAGCCGCGGCGAGCGGCGCGCCGGGCTGCCCCGCGCGGTGGCGGCCGGCGGCATGGCGCTCGCGCTGTTCGGCACCACGACGGCGGCGCTGCCGCTGCTGGCCTGGGACGCGACGGTCGAGCTGGAGCGGTGCACCTCCTCGGCCCTGACCGTCCGGGCGCAACAGGCGTGCGCGGACGCGTTCACCCGCGCCGTGGAGGAGCGCACGGGCGTGCCGCAGCTGCGGCCCTGAACCGGAGTGCGGGCTGTCGGAGCGCGGCGTCGGAGGCGGTCCGACTCAGTCCCGGGACCGGCGCGGCCGGGGGCGCTCCGCCGCCACGGCGGCCTCGGCAGGCCGAATGAAGCGGCGTCCCGCGAGCGCGAGCGCCACGAGGTAGCCGGCGGCGCACCCCAGCGCGACCCACCCGGCCACGGCCGCGCACGCGGCCCACACGTTCGCCCCGATGTCCGTCAGCGTGCCGACGCCGAGCGTGCCCGAGGTGAGGGCCAGCGGCACCAGCAGCAGCAGGCCCGCGAGCAGCCCGGTCAGCACGGCCAGGGCCAGCGTGGACAGGGCCAGGGACACGGCGCGGTGGCCGGTGCGGGCGTCCAGCCAGTCGTCCAGGTGATTCTCCCCCTCGCGCAGCAGCCACACGCCGGCGGCCACGCCGGCGGCGATCGGCACCGCCAGGAACAGGGGATGCCACGGCGCCCAGGCGGCGGGCAGCGCCCCCAGCGCGGGCAGGGCGGGGGCGGCGGCCGGCGTCGCCCCGAACACCGAGTAGAGGCTGTCCGAGCCCACGGAGAACCCCGGGCCCGCGGTCCACGCGATCGCCCAGCCCGTGAGCGTGGGCAGCCAGCCGATCTGCAGGACCGCCAGCAGCAGGCCGCCGAACGGGCCGGCGTCGATCGCCTGGGCCAGGGTGACCACCGCCGGCCACTCCACCGCCAGACGCACCGCCACGAGCAGGGCGCTCAGCCCCGCCAGCACCAGCAGGGCGACGACGGCCGCCCGGACCACGGACCACGCGTAGGACCCGGCCCAGCGCTCGTACTGGGAGCGGCGGGCGATCCGCTCCGTCAGGTCCAGGCCGATCAGGTGCGCCCACGTGCCCGCCTCGCGCCGGGCGCCGGCGAGCGCCGCGATCCCGAACAGCAGGGCCGGCAGCAGGGCGGCGGCCCACGGGCTCACGCGCAGCTCCGGGGTGCCCGGCAGGAAGGCCACCGTCAGGCCCGCGAGCGCGTAGCCGCCCACGGCCCCCGCGAACGCCTGCCACGCCTGGTCCCGGTAGGAGGCACGGGCCAGGCGGCGGCCGGCCCGCCAGGAGAGCAGGAGCGGGATCAGGGTCAGGCCCCACGGGACCAGCCACGCGGTCCCCGAGAGCACATGGCCCTCGGCCGTCGGCAGGACGGTGGCCACCGTGACGGGCACGGCGTGCAGCGCCAGCCACAGGGTGCCGCCCACCTGGAGGGCGCCCTCGATCGTGGGCCGCTGGAACCCGCCGGTGGCCCACACGGCCAGGGTCGGGATCATCACGGCCAGCAGGCTCAGCAGCGCGGTCACGAGCGCCTCGACCACCCCCTGAAGCCACAGGGGCAGGGGGACGGGGCGCAACAGGCGGGGCGCGGCGGGGCGGGAGCTCACCCGTCCATGGTGCCACCCGAGTCCGGGTGCCCCCTGGACGGGGCGCGGGCCCCGCGGGCGGGTGAGACGACCGCCACGGAGGGGCTGCGCGGGCGGACGAGCGAGCGGGCGCCGAGCCGGGCGCGGAGCCGACCGCCCCGCGGGCGAGGGCCCCGAAGGTTCACCCCCCGGCCACCGCCGCGTCGCCGACCGGTGCCCGGGGCGTGGCCGTGGCCGCCTAGCGTCCGGAGCGTGCGTGTTGCCGTGGTCGCCGAATCGTTCCTGCCCCACATGAACGGGGTCACCCACTCGATCCTCCAGGTGCTGCGTCACCTGCGGGAGCGGGGCGACGAGGCGATCGTGATCGCCCCCGCCGCCTCGTGGTCCGCCGGCTGGACGCAGCGGGCGGGCGAGGGCCAGGCCCCCCGCGAGGTCGAGGGCTTCCCCGTGCACGCCCTGCCCTCCGTGCCCCTCTCCGGCTACTCCTCCGTGCGCGTGGCCGCCGGCACCGTGGGCCGGCTGCGCGGAATCCTCACCGCGTTCGGCCCGGACGTGGTGCACATCGCCTCCCCCTTCGTGCTCGGCTGGCGCGCGGTGCAGGCGGCCGAAGAGCTGGGCATCCCCTCCGTGGCCGTCTACCAGACGGAGGTCCCCGGCTACGCGGCCCGCTACGGCGCCCCGTGGCTCGAGGACGTCCTGTGGAGCCACGTGGCCCGCCTGCACAACACGGCCACGCTGACGCTCGCGCCGTCGTCGTTCACCGTGCGCCAGCTGCACGCCGCCGGCGTGCGCCGCGTGCACCTCTGGGGCCGCGGCGTGGACACGCGCCGCTTCCACCCCGCCAAGCGCGACGACGCGCTGCGCGCCGAGCTCGCCCCCCACGGGGAGCGGCTCATCGGCTTCGTGGGGCGCCTCGCGCATGAGAAGCAGGTCGAGGACCTGCGCGTGCTCTCCGACCTGCCGGGCACCCGCCTGGTGGTCATCGGCTCGGGCCCGCTGCGCGAGCAGCTCGAGCGCCGCCTGCCCGGCGCGCACTTCGCCGGCTTCCAGGGTGGGGAGGACCTCGCCCGGCACGTGGCCAGCCTGGACCTGTTCGTGCACCCCGGTGAGTCGGACACCTTCGGCCAGACCCTGCAGGAGGCCATGGCCTCGGGCGTGCCCGTCGTCGCCGTGGGCCGCGGCGGCCCCCTGGACATCGTGGACCCCTCGCGCACCGGCTGGCTCTACCCGCCGGGCGAGCTCGACGAGCTGCGCCGCCACGTGGTGGACCTGGCCCACGACGACGTCAAGCGGGCCGCCTTCGCGCAGGCCGCCTGGGCGTCCGTGCAGGGGCGGACCTGGCCGGTGCTGTGCGAGCAGCTGGTGGGGTACTACGAGAAGGCCGTCGCCGTGCAGGACCGCCGTCGCACGGAGCTGGCCCGCCGCCTGCTGGCCATGCCCTCCCAGCTGGCCGCGCACGTCTTCGGCTGACGCCGGCCAGGGCCGGGCGCCGGACGTGCGTGCGGCGTGGCGGGCGAGCGGCGTGGCGTTGCGTGCGGCGGAGGGGCATGGCGGAGGGGCGTGGCGCCCGTCTCAATGCGGTAACAGAGCCCGGGGCCTGCCAGGATGGCGGGCAGGCACCGTGGCCGCACCTGCGATCGCGGCTGCCCTCCGACGGCGACACGCGACGGCGCGAGCACCGCGGGGCACCACGACCCCCACGTCCGAGGAGGACATCATGAACCACGCCCTCGAGACCCTGCGCGACGAGGTGTTCGCGCGCAATCCCGGCGAGGCCGAGTTCCACCAGGCCGTGTCCGAGGTGTTCGAGGCTCTGGACCCCGTGATGGAGCGCCACCCCCAGTACGTCGAGGCCGGCGTCCTGCACCGCCTCTGCGAGCCGGAGCGCCAGATCATCTTCCGCGTGCCGTGGATCGACGACAACGACGTGGTCCAGGTCAACCGCGGCTTCCGCGTGGAGTTCAACTCCGCCCTCGGCCCCTACAAGGGCGGCCTGCGCTTCCACCCCTCCGTGTACCTGGGCATCATCAAGTTCCTGGGCTTCGAGCAGATCTTCAAGAACTCCCTGACCGGCATGCCCATCGGCGGCGGCAAGGGCGGCTCCGACTTCGACCCGGCCGGCAAGTCCGACCGCGAGATCATGCGCTTCTGTCAGTCCTTCATGACCGAGCTGCACCGCCACATCGGCGAGCACACGGACGTCCCGGCCGGCGACATCGGCGTGGGCGGCCGCGAGATCGGCTACATGTTCGGCCAGTACAAGCGCCTGACCAACCGCTTCGAGGCCGGCGTGCTCACCGGCAAGGGCCTGACCTGGGGCGGCTCGCTCGTGCGCACCGAGGCCACCGGCTACGGCGCCGTCATGTTCGCGGACTCCATGCTCCAGACCCGCGGCGAGTCCATGGACGGCCAGCAGGTGCTGATCTCGGGCTCCGGCAACGTGGCCATCTACGCCGCCGAGAAGGCCGCGTCCCTGGGCGCCACCGTGCTCACCGCCTCCGACTCCGCCGGCTACATCGTGGACCCGGACGGCCTGGACCTGGACCTGCTCAAGCAGATCAAGGAGGTCGAGCGCGCCCGCATCTCCGAGTACGTCGAGCGCAAGGGCGGCCGCGCCCGCTACGTGGCCGGCGGCTCCGTGTGGGACGTCGAGGGCACCGTGGCCCTGCCGTGCGCCACCCAAAACGAGCTGGACGAGTCCGCCGCCAAGACCCTGCTGGGCAACGGCGTGAAGGCCGTGGCCGAGGGCGCCAACATGCCCTGCACCGAGGCCGCCACCCGCCTGTTCCTGGACGCGAAGACCCTCTTCGGCCCGGGCAAGGCCGCCAACGCGGGCGGCGTGGCCACCTCCGCGCTGGAGATGCAGCAGAACGCCTCGCGCGACTCGTGGAACTTCGAGTACACGCACGACCGCCTCGAGGCGATCATGCGCGACATCCACGACCGCTGCGTCGAGACCGCCGAGGAGTACGGCACCCCCGGCAACTACGTGGCGGGCGCGAACATCGCCGGCTTCATCAAGGTGGCCGACGCGATGATCGCCCAGGGCGTGGTCTGACCCCTCGCCGGGGATCCCTCCCTTCGACCGACGCGCAGCGACATCACCGCCGTTCCGACCGGCGGTGATGTCGCTGCGCGTCGGACTTTTCAGGAGGGCAGGGCATGGGCACGACGGGGGCGCGGCGCCGTCGTCGCCGGCTCCTGCACAGCGGCGCTCCCCCGGCGCGTCGTCCACGGGCGCCGTTCCCCACGATGACGGCGGCCCACCGGGTCCGCACACTGGCGGCATGACCGCGCTCACCGACGTCCCCGACCTCCGCCCCGGGACCGGGCCCCTGCTGCACGTGGCCCGCCGGGAGGACCTGGCCGCCCGACGCCGGCTCGAGCGCGCCTGGACCCGCGGCGATCTCGTCCGCCTCGCCGCGGGCGTGTATCTGCCAGCGTCGACCTGGACGGCGCTGAGCCCGTGGGACCGGTCGACGGCGTCCGCGGCCGCCCTGGCGCTCGCGCGGCCGGCCACCGTGTTCACCGGGCTGACCGCCGCCCGACTGCGGAGGCTGCCCGTCGCCGTCGACCCGCCCGCCCTCGACCTGCGGGCCACCTCTCCCGGGCACCGCGGCGCCGCCCCGCTCACGTCCCGGCCCTTCTCTCCCGCACTGCTCGCCACGGGTGGTCGACTCCCCCGCCCGCCGCGACGTCGTCCCCGGTGGGGCCTCCCGCAGGCGCCGGGCGCCGCGCCGGAGCCGGTGGAGATCCGCCTCTCCGACGGGACCGGCCTCGGCTGGGGCCTGGCCGATGCGCCCGCCACGCTGTTCCTGGTGCTGGGCGCGGCGACGCCGTTCCCCGATGCCGTCGCGCCCCTGGACGTCCTGCTCGCCACCCATCCGGAGGCGCAGTCCTGGGCGCAGGCCGCCGAGGAGGCCCTGCCGACCCGGGCCGCGCGGGAGAGGCTCGAGCGCACCTGGTCCTTCGCGGCGGCAAAGTCCGAGTCCGCCGGGGAGTCCTACAGCCGCGCCCTGATGCACGAGCTCAGGTTCGCGGCGCCCACGGCCCTGCAGCACCGGCACCGGGATGCGACCGGCCGGGAGGTGGCCCGGACCGACTTCTGGTGGGCGGACGCGCGCGTGGCCGGGGAGTTCGACGGGATCGGCAAGTACGACCTCGGCCTGCACCGCGGGGACGACGCCGCCCGCCGCGCGAGCATCCGGCGGGAGAAGGAGCGGGAGGTCGCCCTGCAGCTGGTCACGCGCGCAGTGGCCCACTGGACCTGGGAGGACCTCAGGGCGCCCGAGCGGCTGGCCCGGATCCTCACCGCTGCGGGCGTGCCGCGAACGGATCGCCCCGAACCGACCGACGCCCAGCGACATCACCGGCGGGCAGAACGGCGGTGATGTCGCTGGGCGTCGGTTGTTCGGCGGGTGCGGGAGGAAGCAGTGCGAGAGGGCGCGGCGGGGCGCGGCGAGTGCAGGAGGGGACCGCGCGGCCCCGATCAGCCCTGCAGCGCCGCCCGCTGCTCGGGGGTGACCCGCACGGGTCGGCCGGTCTCGCCGTCCACGAACACCATCACGGAGGAGGCGGTGGCGCAGAGTGTGTCGTCCACGCCGTCGTGCAGGGCGTAGCCCACGTGCACGGAGGCCGCCTTCACGGCCTCCACGCTCACGACGACGCGCAGCGGCACCGGCCGGTACGGCATCTGGGCGCGGTACTTCACGGTGTGCTCGGAGATGAACGTGCGCACGCCGGGGGCCACGCCCTCCAGCAGGTCGATCGGCGGGGCCTCGCCGCCGCCGGCGCCCGTGTTGGCGGGCACGCCGAAGGCGGCCACGCGGGCCTCCTCGAGCAGCTGCACCACGGCGATGTTGTTGATGTGGCCGTACGCGTCCATGTCCGCCCAGCGCAGGGGGATGCGGACCTCGACGGCGCGGGGCCCGGT
>NZ_JANQCJ010000170.1:0-3676 GCF_024723355.1 Micrococcus sp. HG099
AGCTCGGCCCGCTGAGCGCGGCCGTGGGCGCCCGCTCCGCGTCGGGCTCCAGCGCGGCCGACCCGGCGGACCGCTACCCGCAGGACGCCTCGGCGGCCTACGCGGCGAGCTCGTCCGCGGCCCTGCAGGGCCCCACCCCCGAGGAGCGGGCGCGCCTGCCCAAGGCGGGCCCGCGCGTCGCCCAGGTGCTGCTGGCGATCCTGGCCCCGCTGGCCCTGCTGCTGGCCGCCGTGCGGTTCGTGGCGAGCCCGGCGTTCCTGTGGCTCGAGTACCACCGGCCCGGCTTCCCCGCGGACCGGTTCGGCTTCGACACGGGCGACCGCATGCACTACGGCTCCGCCGGGCTGGACTACGTGACCAACCTGGCCGGGTCGCGGTACCTGAGCAGCCTCACCCACCAGGGCGAGCCGCTGTTCACCGAGGCCGAGGTCTCCCACATGACGGACGTCAAGGTGGTCCTGTGGATCGCCCTGGCGGCGCTCGTGGCGCTCGTGGTGGTCTGCGCCCTGCTGATCGCCCACCTGCTGCGGACCAGCCCCGGCGGGGTGCGCCGCGCCCTGTTCGCCGGCGCCCTGTGGCTGCCGCTCGCGCTGATCGCGCTCGCGGTGCTGGCGGTGCTCGGCTGGGAGACCTTCTTCGCCGGCTTCCACTCGCTGTTCTTCGCGGACGGCACGTGGACGTTCTCCGCGCGCGACGCCCTCATCCGTCTCTACCCGGAGCAGTTCTGGGTGGACGCGGCCCTCGTGGTCGGGGCGATCGCCCTGATCGCCTCGCTGGTGACGCTCGTGTTCACGTGGCCCACCCGCCGGCGTCGGGAGATGTCCGCGGACCGCCGCGGCCAGCTGCTGGACACCCGCCTGCGCTGGGCCCGCGAGGAGGACTCGCAGGTGCGCTGATCCGACCGCGCTGCGCCGAGCCGAACCGGCGCCGGGAGCACGACGGCCCGCCACCTCTCCACGGTGGCGGGCCGTCGTCGTCCGCGTCTGCGGTGGGGCGCGTCCTCGTCAGCGTCCGCGGTAGAGCGCGTCCACGTCCTCGGCGTAGTCCTCGATGACCTTCGCGCGCTTGAGCTTCTGGGACGGAGTGACGTAGCCGGAGTCCTCGGTGAAGGCGTGGCCCAGGATGCGGATGCGGCGGATGGACTCGGCGCGGGAGACGTCCTCGTTCACGCGGTCCACGGCCTCCTGGATGGTCTCCAGCACGGCGGGGTCCTGGGCGGCCTCGGCGGGGGTGAGGCTGCGCTCGCGGTCCAGGCTCCAGCGGGTGAGCTCCTCCTCGTCCAGGGTCACGAGGGCGCCCACGAACGGGCGGTTCTCGCCGACCACCACCACGTGCTCGATCAGCCGGTGCTGGCGCAGCGCCTCCTCCATGGGGGTGGGGTACACGTTCTTGCCGCCGGCGGTGATGATGACGTCCTTCTTGCGGCCGGTGATGCGCAGGTAGCCGTGCTCGTCCAGGGATCCGATGTCCCCGGTGCGGAAGAAGCCGTCATCGGCGTGGGACTCGGCGGAGGCCTCGGGCATGCCGTGGTAGCCGCTGAACATCACGGGGCCGCGCAGCAGGACCTCGCCGTCCTCGGCGATCTTCACGGTGACGCCGGGCACGGGCAGGCCCACGGTGCCCACGCGGTGGGCGCCGGGGATGTTCACGGTGGCGGGGGCGGTGCTCTCGGTGAGGCCGTAGCCCTCCACGATGGGCACGCCGGCGCCGCGGAAGAAGTGCACGAGCTCCTCGGAGAGCGCGGACGCGCCGGACACGCAGGTGCGCACCTCGCCGCCGAGGGCCTCGCGGATCTTGCGGTAGACGAGCCGGTCGAACAGGGCGTGGCGGGCGCGCAGCGCGGGGGAGGGCCCGCGCCCGGAGCCGAACTCCTTCTCCTCGAGGGCCTTGGACCAGGCGATGGCGGTGCTGCGGGCCGCCTGGTACACCGTGCCGGTGCCGGCCTTCTGCGCCTTGGTGGCGACGCCGGACTCGACCTTCTCGAACACGCGCGGCACGGCCAGCAGCCAGGTGGGGTGGAAGGAGGCCAGGTCCCGCAGCAGGGTGGCGGGGGAGGGGGCGTGGGCCACCTGGATCCGCGCGTACAGGCAGATGACCTGGACGGCGTGCGCGAGCACGTGGGCCAGGGGGAGGAACATCAGGGTGCGGGAGGCGGTGCCGGCGGGGGTCCACTGGACCACCTCGCGGGCGAAGGAGAGCACGTTGATCGAGGCGCCGGCGAGGTTGCCGTGGGTGATGACGGCGCCCTTGGGCCGGCCGGTGGTGCCGGACGTGTAGACGATCGAGGCGGGGTCGGCGAGCGTGGCCAGCGAGCGGGCGTGCTCCACCGCGTCCTCGGCCACGAAGGCACCGGCCTCGGCGAGCTCGGCCAGCCCGTCCGCGGTCATGGGGAACGTGGCCACGTCCAGGCCCTGGGCCGCGGCGGCCTCCTTCACGCGGGCGGCGAGCGCCTCGGTCCCGCAGGCCACGGCGCGGGCGCCGGAGTCGGTGAGGATGTGCTCCACCTGGTGGACGGAGGAGGTCTCGTAGATCGGCACGGAGACGGCCCCGGCGAACCACACGGCCTGGTCCAGTACGGCCCACTCGTAGGAGGTGGCGGCGAACAGGCCCACGCGGTCGCCGGGGGCCACGCCGTGGGCGATCAGGCCGCGCGCGGCGGCGCGGACCTGGTCGATGAAGGCCTCGAAGCGCACGTCCGTCCAGCCCCCGGTGCCGTTGCGCAGGGCGTACACGGGCGCCATCGGGTCCTGCTGGAGGGAGGACAGGATGAGGTCCGTGATGTTGGAGTCCGCGGGCGGCATCCAGTCGAGCTCGGTGGCGGACTCGGTGATGGGGATCTGGTTCTGCACTCCCTGAGCGTATCGAGAACGTGGCCGAGACGCGCGGCCCTGCGGCCTGGGGCGCTCAGATCCAGCTGTTGAACCACATGCGCCAGCGCCACTGGTCGTAGGGGATGACGTCCCCGATCCACACGGGCAGGAAGAACAGGGACACCCCGACGACGGCGGCCGCGTACGTCAGCACCAGTGCCGAGCCCCAGCGGGGCCCGGGCCGGCGGCCGGGGCGCAGCAGCAGGGACAGGGCCAGCACGATCATCAGGATGAGGAAGGGCTCGTAGGCGACCGTGTAGAAGAAGAACATGGTGCGCTCGGGCCACAGGAACCACACGACCTGCCCGGCGAGGTAGGCGCCGAGGAGGGCGCCGGCGCGCCAGTCCCGGTGGCGGATCAGCAGCCACAGGCACACGAGGACCGCGATCAGGCCGGTCCACCACAGCAGCGGGTTGGCGATGTCCGTGATGGCGGCGGAGCAGGCGCTCGGGGCGTCGGCGGGGCAGACCTCCTGCCCGGGCTCGCCGCCGCGGTAGTAGTAGCTCACGGGCCGGCCCATGAAGGGCCAGGTCCACGGGCTGGCGGCGTAGTCGTGGGGGCTGGTGAGGCCCTCGTGGAAGGTCGTGGACTCCACGTGGTAGTGCCACAGCGACCGCAGGGGGCCGGGCACGAGCCCCGCCAGCGGGCCCTCGGGCGGGTTGTCCCGGTGCCACATCCGGTAGTAGCCGCCCTCGGTGGCGAACCAGCCGGTCCAGGACGCGAGATAGGCGACCAGGCCGCCGCCCACCACGGCCACGAAGGCGAGCAGGCCGTCCTTCACGACGCCGGCCCGCGCCCAGTGGCGG
>NZ_JANQCJ010000171.1:0-3513 GCF_024723355.1 Micrococcus sp. HG099
GGGCGGGGGCCTCGCCTTCCGAGGTCATGGGCGACACCGGCATCGAGGGCGAGGTCGGCCGGGCCGGCTGGGCCGAGCCCGGCGGCCAGTCCGCCCGGGTGGCGGTCAGCTCGCCCGTGGGCACGGACACCGTGCCGTTCCACGGGCCCCGCCAGGCCGGCGTCGACACCCCGGCCCAGGCCCACGCGGTGTTCCTCGCCTTCGACCTGCTCCCGGACACGGACCGGCTGGGTATCGAGCGGATGCTGCGCCTGCTCACGGACGACGCCGCACGCCTCACCCAGGGCCGGGCCACGATCGCGGACACCGAGCCCGAGCTCGCGGCGGCCCCCGCCCGGCTCACGGTGACGTTCGGCTTCGGCCCCGAGCTCCTGGCGCGCGTCGCCCCTGACCGGGCCCCGGCCTGGCTGCGGCCCCTGCCCGCCTTCCCGCAGATCGACCGCCTGGACCCCGCGTTCGGCGACGGGGACGTGCTCCTGCAGATCTGCGGCGACGACCGCATGTCCGTGGCGCACGCGCGGCGCATGCTCATCAAGGCGGCGCGCCCGTTCGCCGCGGAGCGCTGGGCGCAGGAGGGCTTCCGGGCCTCCCGCGGCGCCCACCCCACCGGCACCACCATGCGCAACCTCTTCGGGCAGGTGGACGGCACCGCGAACCCGGCCGCGCAGACCCCGCACCTGGACCGCGTGGTGTGGGGCGTCGGGGCCGAGCAGGTGGGGATCACCCCGTGGATCCAGGACGGCACGTCCCTGGTGGTCCGGCGCATCGAGATGCTCCTGGACACGTGGGACGAGCTGGACCGCCCCGGCAAGGAGCGGGTGATCGGGCGGACCCTGGGCACCGGGGCGCCGCTCACCGGCGAGCAGGAGCACGACGAGCCGGACTTCGCGGCGCTCGGCCCCGCCGGGTTCCCCGTGATCCCGGACATCTCCCACCTGCGGCGCGCCCGGATGGACGTGCCGGAGTACGGGATGCTGCGCCGCGGGTACAACTACGACGACCCGCGCGGGGCCATCGAGTCCGGCGCGGGGCTGATCTTCGCCGCCTACCAGGCGGACGTGGACCGGCAGTTCGTCCCGGTGCAGGAGCGGCTCGCCGAGTCCGACCACCTGAACCTGTGGACCGTGCCCGTGGGCTCGGCGGTCTTCGCGATCCCGCCGGGCTGCGCCGAGGGCGGCTTCGTGGGCGACGTCCTGTTCGCCTGAGCCGCCCCCGGCACGCCCCGGCCGCGCTGCCGGCCGCAGACCCGGACGCACGACGACGGCGGGACCCGCCCCGCCGTCGTCGCGCGTCCGCCCCCTTTGAGAGGATGGACCCCATGCCCTCCGTCACCGCCCCCGCCCGGGGCAGCCGCCCCGCCTCACCCGACGACGCCGCCCGCCCGGGCGCGTCCAGCCGGCCCGGGGTGCCCCGATGGATCTGGGTGCTCGTGGCCGCCGCGGGTGCCGGCGCCCTCGCCGTCGCCGCATGGCTGACGGGCATCACGGCCGTGCGGGAGCTCTCCGACCCCGGCTGGATCACCCGCTGGGGCGTGCCCGCGGGGGAGCTGGTCTCCAACCTGGCCATGACCATGGCCATCGCGGCGATCATCTTCGCCGCCGGCATCCTGCCCCCGCACGCGGCGGGCACGGAGCGCTGGCACCGCTCCGCCGCGCAGCGCCGCGCGGACGCGCAGGAGGGCCCGCTGCCCGAGCACCCCGCCTTCACCCGGACGCTGCGGGTGGCCGCGGTGAGCGCCGGCGTGTGGACGGTGGCCGCCCTGGCCGTGGGGATCCTGTCCTACTCGGACCTGGCCGGCATCCCCGTCACCGCGGGGGAGGGCTTCACGGCGGGGCTCGTGGCGTACGTGGCCGGGATCTCGGTGGGCCAGGCGTGGTTCTGGGTGACCGTGATCGCCGCCGTGGTGACCACGCTCGTGATCGCCGTGCGCTCCCACAACGGGCTGTTCTGGACCGGCATCCTCGCGATGATCGGCCTCGTGCCGCTGGCCCTGATCGGCCACGCCGCGGGCGGCGACGACCACTACGGCGCCGTGAACTCGATCGGGCTGCACCTGCTCGGCGTCGTCGTGTGGGTGGGCGGGCTGCTCGTGCTCGTGGCCATCTCGGACACCCTTGTGGGTCCGGACGGCGCGCAGGGCCGGGCCCGCGCCCCGCGCGAGCACGGCCCCGCGCCCCTGCTGCACACCGCGCTGTCCCGGTACTCGATCCTGGCCGGGCTCGGACTCGTGACCGTGGCGCTGTCCGGCGTGGTCAACGCGTCCATCCGCATGGACGACCCCGCCCAGCTCACCAGCCCCTACGGCATCCTCGTGGTGACCAAGTTCCTGGCCACCCTCGGCCTGGGTCTCGTGGGCCTGATGCACCGGCGCTGGGTGATCCCGCGGCTCGACGTCGGCCCGGACCGTCACAGCCCCGCCCCCGCGCGTCGCCTGCTGTGGCAGCTGATCGCGGTCGAGGCCGTGGTGATGGCCGCCGTCATGGGCCTGTCCGCCGTGCTGTCCCGCACCGCCCCGCCCGTGCCGGAGGAGCTGGCCCCGGACGCCACCCCCGCCCGCATCCTCACCGGCTACGAGCTGCCCCCCGAGCTGACCGGCGCGCGCTGGATCACCGAGTGGCGGCTGGACTGGCTGTGGGTCGCGATCATCGCGTTCCTGGCCCTGTGGTACCTGCGCTCCGTGTGGCGCCTGCACCGCCGCGGGGACCGCTGGCCCGTGCTGCGCACCCTGTCCTGGATGGTCGGCCTGGCCGTGCTGCTGTGGGCCACCTCCGGCTCCCCGGCGGTCTACGGTCGCGTCCTGTTCAGCTCCCACATGATGGGCCACATGACGCTGACCATGATCAGCCCGCTGTTCCTCGTGCTCGGCGCCCCCATCACCCTGGCGCTGCGCGCCCTGCCCTCCCGCACGGACGGCAGCCGGGGCCCGCGCGAGTGGATCCTGTGGATCGTGCACTCCCCGTGGGGGCGGTTCATCACGAACCCGATCGTGGCGGGCGTGAACTTCGCCGGCTCGATCCTGGTGTTCTACTACACCGACTTCTTCCGGTTCTCCCTCGAGACCCACGTGGGCCACGAGTTCATGAACGTGCACTTCCTGCTCACGGGCTTCCTCTTCGCCCTGGTCATGGTCGGCTCCGACCCGCTGCCCAGCCGGCCCGCGTACCCGCTGCGGCTCGTGCTGCTGCTGGCCACCATGGTCTTCCACGCGTTCATCGGCGTCGCCATGACCGGCTCCAGCGGCCTGATCCAGGCGTCCTGGTTCGGCAACATGGGCCGGGACTGGGGCCCCAGCGCCCTTGAGGACCAGCACATCGGCGGCGCGGTCATGTGGGGGATCGGCGAGTTCCCCACCGTGGTCATGGCCGTCATGGTGGCCGTGCTCTGGTACCGCACCGACCGCCGCAACGCCGAGCGGCTGGACCGCCGGGCGGACCGCGACGGCGACGCCGAGCTGCGCCGCTGGAACGAGATGTACGCCCGCATGCACGGCACCCCCGCCGCCCCGGCCGAGCC
>NZ_JANQCJ010000172.1:0-3465 GCF_024723355.1 Micrococcus sp. HG099
GCGCGGTGGCGCCCGAGACGAGCACGGCGGCCAGCACCACGAGGAACTGCAGCGTGGAGAACACGGCCGCGGTGCGCAGGTCGAAGTAGACCACCGTCTGGACCCAGATCTCGGACTCCAGGGTGCCCACGCCGGGCCGGCCCAGCGTCTGCACGATTCCGAACGCGGACGCGCAGAACAGGAAGATGAGCGCCGCGGAGCTGGCCAGCGCCGGCGCCAGCTGCGGCAGGGTCACCGTGCGGAAGGCGCGCCAGCCCGAGGAGCCCAGGGTCCGCGCCGCCTCCGCCTGCCGCGGGTCCAGGGACGCCCACAGGGCGCCCACCTGGCGCACCACCACGGAGACGTTGAAGAACACCATGGCCAGCACGACGGCGGCCGTGGACTGGTCCAGGCCCGTCCAGCCGAACGGGCCACCCGGGGCCAGCAGGGCGCGGAACGCCACGCCGACCACCACGGTGGGCAGCACGAACGGCACCGTGATCACCGCGCGCAGCGCCGCCCGTCCCGGGAAGGCGCGCCGGTGCAGCACGAACGCCGCCGGCAGCCCCAGCGCCACCGCCAGGACCGTGCCGGCCGCCGCCATCCCCAGCGTCTGGCCCACGATCCGCCACGTGCGCTCGCGGCCCAGCACCTCCGCGAAGGCGCCCAGGTCCAGGACGCCCTCGGCGGACACGCCGCGCCAGAGCATCGCGCCCACCGGCCACGCGAAGAACACCATCAGGAACGCCACGGGCACCACCGCGGCCAGCAGCCACCACGCCCCGATCCCGTCCCCGCCGGCGGTGCGCCGCCGTCGTCGTCCCCCGGACGCGGCCGGGCCGGGCGCGTCCGAGGGCGCGCCCGGCCCGCCCACCGCCACGGGGACGGAGGTCAGCCCGCCCGTCAGGAGGCCGCCTCCTCGTGCAGGGCCGTCCACTCCTTCAGGAGGTCCTCACGGCGGGAGTCCAGGAGCCCCGCGTCCGGGACGATCGGGTCCTCGACCAGCGGGGCGTGCTCGGCCCAGGCCTCGGGCAGCGGGACCGAGGAGTCGACCGGGTACATGTACATGGCGTCCGGGATGGCCGCCTGCACGTCCTCGGTGAGCAGGAAGTCCACGAACGCGCGGGCGCCCTCGGGGTTCTCCGCGCCCTCGACGACGCCGGCGTACTCCACCTGCGGGGTGCACGAGGCCGCCACCACGTCCGTGTCCGGGGCGAACGCGGGGGAGGAGGAGTAGGACAGCACGATCGGCCGGGTGCCGGTGCCCTCGCCGCCGGAGAACGAGGTGTTGTAGGCGTCGGACCAGGAGGCGTCCACCTGCATGCCGCCCTGCAGGGCGGTGCGCCACCAGTCCTGCCAGCCGTCCTCGCCGAACTCGGCCACGGTGGCGGCCAGCAGCGCCAGGCCGGGGGAGGAGCTGACGGGGCTGGTGACCACGGTCAGCTCGGCGTACTCGGGGGCGGCCACCTGCTCCAGCGTGGTCGGGGCCGCCAGCCCCTGCTCCTGGAACCACGGGGTGTCCACGTTCAGGCACACCTGCCCCTGGTCCACCGGGGTCATGCGGCCGTCCACCACGAGGTCCCGGGCGGAGTCGGGCAGGTCGGCGGGGACGTGCTCGGCGATCACGCCCTCGGACACCAGGCGGTGGGCCGAGTGGTCCTCGATGCCGTAGACGCCGTCCACGGTGGGGGCGTCCTTGGCCAGCAGCAGCTGGTTCACCACGGAGCCGGCGTCGCCCGGGGCGGTGGTGACGAGGGTGTGGCCCGACTCCTGCTCGAACCGGGCGATCAGCCCGTCCGGCAGGGAGAAGGAGTCGTGCGTCATGATCGTGACGGTCTTCGCCTCGGCCGAGGACGAGCCCTGGTCGCCGGAGCCGCCGCGGTCGGCGACCGAGCAGCCGGTGAGGGCGAGGGCCGCCACGGAGAGGGCGACGAGGGCGCCGTGCCGGCGGGGCCGGGTGCGGACGCGGTGCGGGGCGGTGGTCATGGCGGTCTCCTCCGTGCGGTGCAGGAGGGGCCGGTGCGACGCCGGCCGGGCGTCTGCCGGGGACGACGTCGACCGGGAGGACTCGACTTCCTTCGCCGGTGCGAGCCGGAGCAGGTTCGAGGGTCTGCGGCGGACCGCACTCTCAGCGCCGTGGGGCGCTCCCCTGTCGATGTGACACGTCGACCCTACCCCGTCCGGTCCCGTGCATAGACTGCCCGGGTGAGCGCCGCACAGCCCGTCGGGGCGGCCCCGACCCCCTCCGCCGCCGGTCCCGTCTCGGACTGGGACATCCGCCGTCCGCATCGCATGTGGCCGCGGATGCTCGTGATCGTCCTGACGCTGGCCGGGCTCGTGCTCCTGGTCCAGTTCTTCCAGGGCATCGCGTCCATCGCGGCGCCCGTGTTCCTCGGCCTGAACCTCGTGATCGTGGCCTACCCGCTGCAGGCGTGGCTGATCCGCCGGGGCGTGCACCCGGTGCTCGGGGCCGCCGCCAGCGTGGTGGTGGTCGTGGCCGTGCTCGGGGCGTTCGTGGGCATGATCGTGTGGTCCGGCCTCGAGCTGGTGGCCGAGCTGCCCAAGTACTCGGGCCAGTTCCAACAGATCGTCCTGGACGTCTCGAACTGGCTGAACGCGCGCGGCGTCACCCCGGACATGGTCTCCCAGCAGCTCGCCTCGATCGACATGAGCGCGGTGACCAGCGCGGCGGTCAGCGCGCTCACCAAGATCGCCACGAACCTCTACGCCGTGCTCGGCCTGCTCGTCACCGTGGTGATGGGCATGTTCTTCCTGGCCATGGACTCCATGGACGTGGAGCGCCGGGTCCGGCTGCTCAGCACCGCCCGCCTCGAGCTCGGCGAGGCGCTCATCGACTTCGCCCACGGCGTGCGCCGGTACTGGGTGGTCACCACCGTGTTCGGCCTGATCGTGGCCGTGCTGGACGTGATCGCCCTGGTCCTCATCGGCGTCCCGCTGGCGCT
Organism: Micrococcus sp. HG099; assembly: GCF_024723355.1. Taxonomy (NCBI): domain Bacteria; kingdom Bacillati; phylum Actinomycetota; class Actinomycetes; order Micrococcales; family Micrococcaceae; genus Micrococcus; species Micrococcus sp. HG099. The sequence continues at coordinate 2,943 of NZ_JANQCJ010000172.1, forward strand.
CGTGTGGGGGGTGCTGAGCTTCCTGACGAACTACATCCCGAACGTCGGGTTCATCATCGGGCTCATCCCGCCGGCCATCCTCGGCCTGGCGGCGGGCGGCTGGACCTCGTTCCTGTGGGTGGTGGTGAGCTACAGCGTGCTGAACTTCGTGCTGCAGTCCGTGATCCAGCCGAAGGTGGCCGGGGACGCGATCGGCGTGATCCCCACCGTCAGCTTCCTCTCCCTGCTGTTCTGGGCCTGGGTCCTCGGCCCGCTCGGGGCCATCCTCGCCCTGCCCTGCACCCTGCTGGCCAAGGCCGTGCTCATCGACGCCGATCCGAACTCCCGGTGGGTGAACTCGCTGATCGCCTCGGACCTGAAGGGCATGGAGCGGCGGCAGCACTCCCTGCTGGAGCGCCTGCGCGTGGGCCGGCGCGGCGAGGGCCGGGCGGGGAAGGCTGACGCCGAGGCCGGCGCCGACGTCGCCGCCGCCGGGGTCGACGACGCGCTGGGCGGCGGCGGTCTCTGATACACATCTGACGCG
>NZ_JANQCJ010000173.1:0-3441 GCF_024723355.1 Micrococcus sp. HG099
CCTCGGCCCCGGCCGCGGCCAGCCACACGCGGGAGGGCTCCGTGACCAGGCCGGCGGGCGTGCGGGCGGGCTTGACCTTCACGACGCGCGGGCCCGGCTGGATCGGGCCGGTGCGCACCTTGGGCCCGGCCAGGTCCATGGCCACCAGCGGGGCGGGGCGCTCGGGGGTGGCGCAGGCGCGGACCGCCTCGATCATCGCGGCCCAGGCCGCCTCGTCGTCGTGCGCGCAGTTCACGCGCGCCAGGTCCATGCCCGCCTCTGCCATCCGCGCCACGAGGTCCGGGTCCCGCGCGGCCTCGGAGGGCAGCGTCACCATGATCCGGGCGGCGCGGTCCGGCCGGGCCGGGCCCAGCAGCCGGTCCGCGTCCCGGGCCAGGATCTCCCGGCCCCGCGCCGGGGTGAGCGCGTCGTCGTCGGGGGAGGGGGCGTCCTCGCCGTCCAGGGCGCGGACGGCGGCGAGCACCGCGTCCACGTGGCCCAGCACGCCGGCCTCCATGCGGCCCAGTGAGGAGAGCCCGACGTCGCTCAGCGCGTCCTGCAGGGGGCGCAGGTCGGTGCCGCGCAGGGCGACGTAGTGCACGAGGTTCCGGGCCGAGGCCCGGTGGCGGTCCCGGACGCGGGAGATGAGGTCGGCGTGCTCCGCCTCGGCGGAGAGGAGGCGGTCGCGGAGGGCGGTGAGCTCGGTGGTCAGGTCGATACCCATGGTCCGAACCCTAGGAGCGCCCTCCGCGCCGGATCACGCCTGGAGCCGCGCCATCCAGGCCTCGATCTCGTCCGGGGTGCGGGGGAGGGCCGCGGAGAGGTTCTCGGCCCCGTCCTCGGTCACGAGGATGTCGTCCTCGATGCGCACGCCGATGCCGCGGTACTCCTCCGGCACGGCCAGGTCCTCCTCCTTGAAGTACAGGCCCGGCTCGATCGTGAAGACCATGCCCGGCTCGAGCACGCCGTCCAGGTAGAGCGCGCGCTTGGCCTGCGCGCAGTCGTGCACGTCGAGGCCGAGGTGGTGCGAGGTGCCGTGGGGCATCCAGCGGCGGTGGTGCTGGCCGTCCTCGGACAGGGCCACCTCGGCGGACACGGGCAGCAGCCCCCAGTCGGCGAGTCGCTCGACGAGCACGCGCATGGCCTCGGCGTGGATCTCCCGGAAGCGGATGCCCGGGCGCACGATCGCGTACGCGGCGTCCGCCGAGTCCAGCACGGCCTGGTAGATCCGGCGCTGCACGTCCGTGAAGGAGCCGGAGACCGGCAGGGTGCGGGTGATGTCCGCGGTGTAGAGGGAGTCGTCCTCCACGCCCGCGTCCAGCAGCAGCAGGTCGCCCTCGCGCACCGTTCCGGTGTTGCGGATCCAGTGCAGGATGGTCGCGTTGTTGCCCGAGGCCGCGATCGTGTCGTAGCCCAGGTCGTTGCCCTCGAGTCGGGCGCGGGCGAAGAAGGCGCCCTCCACCACGCGCTCGCCGCGGGCGTGGCCCACCGCGCGCGGCAGGGCCCGCACGACGTCCTCGAAGCCGGAGATCGTGGCGGCCACGGAGGCGCGCATGCGCTCCACCTCCCACTCGTCCTTGACCAGGCGCAGCTCGGAGAGGAACTCGGCGACCTGCGCGTCCGCGGAGGCGGCGGCCTCCGCGTCCACGCCGGCCTCGGCGCGCACGCCGGCCAGCAGGGCGTCCATGTCCTGGTCGGCCTCGCGCAGCAGGCGCACGGCGGTGCCGTCCGCGGAGACGTTCTTGGTGACGGCGGACTCGAGCTCCTCGAGCCCGGCGGTGCGCAGGCCCGTGCGGGCGGCCAGGCCGGCGAGCGTGGGGCGCGGGCCGATCCAGAACTCGCCGGCGCGGGCGTCCGCGTAGAACTGCTCCGTGTCCCGGCCGGCCAGGGGACGGAAGTACAGGGTGGCCGCGTGGTCCGAGCCGCCGTCCCCGGCGCCCGGGTCCGTGGGCTCGAGCACGAGCACGGCGTCCGGCTCGTGGTCCACGCCGAGGCCCGTGAGGTGCGCGAAGGCCGAGTGCGCGCGGAAGCGGTAGTCCGTGTCGTTCGAGCGGACCTTCAGGCGGCCGGCGGGGACCACGATCCGCTCGCCCGGGTAGCGGGCCGAGACGGCGGCGCGGCGCCGGGCCGCGTGCGGGGCCGAGGCGTCCTGCGCGGGCAGCTCGTCCGAGGACGGCGCCCAGTCGGCGCCCATGAAGGCGCGGAAGGCGTCCGAGGACGGGCGCTGCGAGCGGTTCTCCACGCGCTCGGCCAGCGGCTGGGGGCTCACCGCGCCCTCGGCGTCGACGCCCGCCTCGGGGGTGGCGGCGGGGTCCTGGGGGCGGTCCTGGTCGGCGTGCTGTGCGGGGTGCTGTGCGGCATCGGTCATCCCCCCATCATGGCATCGCCGGGGAGCGGCGCCGCCGGGGCTGGCCCGCGCGCCTCGGTAGCATGGCACGCATGGCCCGTTACGACCTCCACTCGCACTCGATCGAGTCCGACGGCACCGAGCCGCCGGCCGACGTGGTGCGCGCGGCGGCCCGGGCCGGCCTCGAGGGTCTGGCCCTGACGGACCACGACACCACCGCGGGCTGGGCGGCCGCGGCCGAGGCCGCGCTCGCCGAGGGGATCGCGTTCGTGCCGGGCATGGAGATGTCCTGCATGGCGGCGGACGGGACGAGCGTGCACGTGCTCAGCTACCTGCACGACCCCGCGGACCCCTCGCTGCTGCGCGAGATCGGCACCGCCCGCTCGGCGCGCCTGACCCGTGCGCAGGAGATGGTGGACCGCCTGGCCCGGGACTACCCGATCACGTGGGAGCTCGTGCAGGAGCACGCCGCCGAGGGCGCCACCATCGGCCGCCCGCACCTGGCGGACACGCTCGTCACCCTCGGCGTGGTGGAGGACCGCTCCGCCGCGTTCGCGCACATCCTCACGGGTCGCTCGAAGTACTACGTGCCGCACTACGCGCCGGACCCCGCGATCGCCGTGGAGCTGATCCGCTCCGCCGGCGGCGTGCCGGTGTTCGCCCACCCGCGCGCCGTCACCCGGGGCCGGGTGGTGGGTGTGGAGGTCATCGAGGAGATGATCGACGCCGGCCTGGCCGGGCTCGAGGCGGACCACCGGGACAACCCCGAGGAGGAGCGCTCCTGGCTGCGCGAGGTCGCCGCCCGGCACGACCTGTTCGTGACCGGCTCCTCCGACTACCACGGCACCGGCAAGCCGAACCTGCTGGGGGAGTTCAGCACGGGCGAGGACGTCCTCGCCGAGATCGAGCGCCAGGGCACCGGCGCCGCCGTCGTGCGCGGCTGACCCGCGCCCGACTCCGCTCACCCCCGGCGCGCCGCGCGTCGGGTGCTCCCGGGGACGCTGTCGTGCGGGAAACGGGAGAGCCTCCCGGACCGCGCTGGGGCGCGGTTCGGGAGGCTCTCGTCTCGTCCGGGCGGGGGCGGGGACGGTCAGCCGTCCACGACCTCCCCGTTG
>NZ_JANQCJ010000174.1:0-3441 GCF_024723355.1 Micrococcus sp. HG099
GCGGCGGGCGGCGCAGCCGGCTGGTCGCCGGGCTGCTGCTGGCCGGCGTCGCCGTGCTGGTGGCCCTGCTCGCCGCCCTGCTGGCCTCCACCCTGCGCGGCACCGTGGAGGTCCCCGCCACCGTGGGCCTGACGCAGGAGCAGGCCGAGGCCGCCCTGGAGGACGCTGGCCTCGTGCCCCTGGTCTCCTCGACCCACAGCTCCGAGGCCCCCGCCGGCACCGTCATCAGCAGCGACCCGCCCGAGGGCACCGAGCTGGACCGCGGCACCCAGGTGGGGCTGCGCGTCTCCCGCGGCCTCGAGGGCGTGGTCCTGCCCGGCAGCCTGCGCGGCCTCTCCGAGGACGCGGTCCGGCGGGAGCTGCAGCGGCTCGGCCTCACCGTGTCCTCCGTGCAGTACCAGGACGACGGCCGCCTCGAGCGGGGCATGCTGGCCCGCACGGACCCGGCGCTGTCCACCTCGGTCCCGCCCGGCTCTTCGGTGGTGCTGCACCTGTCCAGCGGCACGGTGCGCGTGCCGGACGTGGTGGGCATGAGCGCGGAGGACGCGCGGCGTCAGCTGGCCCTGAGCGCCCCGGAGCTGCGCGTGCGGATCCAGGACGAGGACGGCGCGGCCACGGAGACCGGCACCGTGGTCTCCCAGGACCCCGGCGCGGACGCGCGCGTGGACAACCGTTCCTCGCTCACGCTGACGGCGTCCACGTGGGTGGAGCCCACCGCCGAGCCGACCCCGCCGCCGTCGCCCTCCGCGGAGGTCCCGCCGCCGGTGCGCCCGAGCGCGCCGCCGTCCTCGAGCGCGCCGCCGTCCTCGAGCGCGCCGCCGTCCTCGAGCGTCCCGCCCTCCGAGGAGCCGGAGCCCTCGGAGGAGCCGGAGCCGGAGCCCTCGGCGTCCCCGACGCCCACGCCCTCCGAGACCGTGGACCCGACGCCGTCCGACCCCCCGTCGCCCTCGCCGTCCCCGGACCCCACGACGCCGACGCCGAGCCCGACCGGGACGACGACGCCCACCGAGGACCCCTCGCCGACGCCGACGCTCTCGGACCCGGCGCCGACCCTCACGCCGGATCCCGAGCCGTCGATCGACCCGCCGCCGTCGGACTGATCCGGGGCGGCGCCGTCGGCGCTCAGTCCCCGCGGACGAGCGGGGAGAGCCGGCCGCCGCGGTCGGCGGCGCCGGTCAGCCCCACGGACTCGAGCCAGTTGCCGAGCATCCGGTAGCCGCCCTCGGTGAGGACCGACTCGGGGTGGAACTGGACGCCCCACAGGGGGGCGGAGCGGTGCGCCAGGCCCATGACGACGCCGTCCTCGGTCTCCGCGGTGATCTGGAGGACCGCCTCGTCCACGGTGGAGCGCACCGCCGCGAGCGAGTGGTAGCGGGTGGCGGTGAAGCGCTCGGGCAGGCCCGCGAACATGGGGTGGTCGCCGTGGCGGACCAGGGACGTCTTGCCGTGCATCAGGGACTCGGCGTGGGTGACGGTGGCCCCGAACGCCTCCGCGATGGCCTGGTGGCCCAGGCACACGCCGTAGAGCGGGCGGCCGCCGTCCGCGGCGGCGCGGATGAGGTCGAGGGAGACGCCGGCGTCCGCGGGGGCGCCGGGGCCGGGGGAGATGAGCACTGCGGTGTGCTCCGCGGCGAGCTCGAGGGCGCGGGCGGCGTCCACCTCGTCGTTGCGGATCACCGTGGTGCGGGCGCCGAGCTCCTCGAGATAGCCCACCAGGGTGTAGACGAAGCTGTCGTAGTTGTCGACGACGAGGACGGAGACCTCGGGGCTGGGCACGGTGCCGCTCATTCCTCCCCGCCGCGTGGGAGCGGGGTGCATAGACTGGCCGGGCACGCCGCTGACCCCGGTCCTGGGCTGGTCAGCAGGATACCTCCCCCGTCTCGGCGCCCGCCGGGCGGGACGCCCCACCACCGTACCCCCACTCGAGGAGACAGACCCGTGGCAGCACCCTCCGGCAAGCGCAAGGACTCGGCCCGTCGCAAGCGCGAGGAGCTCGAGGACGCCCGCCGCGGCGCTCGCCGGGGCTCCTCCGCGGTGACCACGGACCTCGGCGACGTGGATCCGGGCCCCAAGCCCCTCTCCCCCGTGTACAAGGCCGTGATGTTCGGCCTGATGATCGTGGGCCTGCTGTGGATCGTCGTCTACTACCTCACGCAGGGGCTCTTCCCCATCGTGGCGATCGGCGGCTGGAACATCCTGGTCGGCTTCGGCATCGCCCTCGTGGGCTTCCTCATGATGTCCCGCTGGAGCGAGTGAGGCGACTCGGGTTCGGCCCGAGCGGGGGCTGACCACGGCCCTGCGCGAGGGGCCGGGTGAGGTCCGGCGCGGGGGTCCGCAAGGGACCTGAGAGTGGGCCTGCGCGGCCGCCGACACGGAATCACACGTGTGTAGTTCTCCACACCGGTGGACAACCCTGTGGACGACGCAGACCCGGCTCCGTGCGGGAGGCGGGCGCCTCATCCACACTGTCCACACCTGTGGACAACTCTGTGGGTACTCGTGCACACCCCCCTGTGGACAACTCCCGGAAGCCGGGGACGCCCGGCTGACCCGCCGCCGTCGGGCCGGTGTCCGGTCGGCCTCCCGGGCCACACGCCGGCGGGCCGGGGCCGGAGCATCGCGCCCCCCGCCCCGGCCCGCTCGGCCGGCTCCGCCCGTCCCCTACCGCAGGACGGCGTCCAGCCCGATCCGGTCGGCGCCGAGCACCGTGAGCACGGCGAGGAGCGCGGCCACCAGCACCAGGCCGGCCGCCTGCGCGCCCGCCGAGGGGGCCGACGCGCGGCCGGGCCGCAGTCCGCCGGCCAGCGAGTACACCAGGGCGACGACGGCGCCCGTGATCAGCCCGCCCACGTGGACCTGCCACGAGATGCCGGGCAGCAGGAACGAGATCACGAGGTTCAGCCCGATCAGCACGGCGATCGAGCGCACCTGCCCGCCCCGCACCCGGGTGACGAGGAACAGGGCCGCGAACATGCCGTACACCGCGCCGGAGGCGCCCACCACGGGCTGCAGCGGGTCGGAGACCCACAGGGCGAACACCGCCCCGCCCACGGCGGAGAGCACGTAGAGCGCCACGAAGCGCCACCAGCCCAGGGCCGGCTCGAGCACGCGGCCGATCACCCACAGCGCCAGCATGTTGAGGATCAGGTGGGTGGGTCCGGAGAGGTCGTGGACCAGCGCGTAGGTGGCCATCCGCCACGGCTCCAGACCGAACGGCGACGTGTAGAGGCCCGCGTACCAGAGCGCGTCGGTCACGCCCGGGACCGTGTCCCGGGTGGCCCACTGGGCCACGTACGCCGCCACGGTGACGGCGATCAGCGTCCAGGTGACAGGCGCGGCGGCCAGGCCGGTCCGTCGTCGGGCGGGGGCGCCGCGACCGGCGGCGCCGGCCAAGCCCACCCCGCCGGGGCCGGGGCTCCCGACGGCGGCGGGGGACGTCGT
>NZ_JANQCJ010000175.1:0-3430 GCF_024723355.1 Micrococcus sp. HG099
CCGTCGTACTGGGTGCACGGGCACGACCGCGCCCCCTGCCTACGCTGCGGCGGGCGCGTGCGCCAGGAGGACTTCGGCTCCGCCGAGGACGACGCGCGGCAGCTGTGGTGGTGCCCGACCTGCCAGCGGTGAGCCGCGCCCGAACCGTGGCCCCGGCGGCGGCGCCGGCCCTACGCTGAACGGCGCCCGTCGCCGCAGGGCCGCTCGGCGCGGCCCCCGACCCCCAGGAGGACCCGCGTGGCCGACCCGTTCCCCGACGACCCCCGCAGCGCCGTCGTCGCGCTGATCCTGGCCGGCGGCCGCGGTAGCCGCCTCGCCCCGCTCACGGACGCCCGATCGAAGCCGGCCGTGCCGTTCGCGGGCCAGTACCGGCTCATCGACGTCGCGCTGACCACGGTGGCCCACTCGGGCCTGCAGGACGCGTGGATCGTGGAGCAGTACCGGCCGTTCACCCTCAACCAGCATGTGGCCGGCGGCCGCCCGTGGGACCTCGACGGCACCCGCCACGGCCTGCGCGTGCTGCCCCCGGCCCAGGGCCGCGACGAAGAGGGCTTCGCCCAGGGCAACGGGCACGCCATCCACCAGCAGCTCGCCCCGCTGCGCCGCTTCGGCGCCAAGACGGTGGTCATCATGAGCGCCGACCACCTCTACCGCATGGACCTGCGCCCCGTGCTCGAGCGGCACCGCGAGCGCGACGCCGAGCTCACCGTGGTCACCACGCAGGTGGCCGAGGACGCCTCGCGCTTCGGCGTGGTGAGCTCGGACGCGGACGGCCGCGTCACCGCCTACGACTACAAGCCGGACGAGCCCGCCACGGACGTGGTGGCCACCGAGGTGTTCGTGGCGGACGTGGACGCGCTCACCGAGGTGATCGAGTCGCTGCTGGACTCCGCCTCGGAGGAGCAGGTCGACGACGACGACCCCGCCGGCGCCCAGCTCGGCGACTACGGGGAGACGATCATCCCCGCCCTCGTGGAGCGCGGCCGCGTGCACGAGTTCCGGCACGAGGGCTACTGGAAGGACGTCGGCACGATCGACGCCTACTACCAGGCCCACATGGCCCTGCTGCGCGGGGACGGCCTGGACCTGGACGACCCGCGCTGGCCGCTGATCTCCAACTTCCACCCGCGCCCGCCGGCGTTCATCCACCCGGAGGCCGAGGTCAACGGCTCGATGCTCTGCCCCGGCAGCCGCGTCCGCGGCACCGTGACGGAGTCCGTGATCGGCCCCGGCGTGGTCGTGGAGGCCGGCGCCACGGTCCACCGCTCCGTGCTGCTCGGCTCCGCCACGGTGCCCGCGGGCGCCCGCCTAGACGCGGTGATCGCCGACGTCGGCGCGCGGATCCCCGAGGGCGCCACGGGGCAGACCAAGCCCGGCCCCGGCAACATCACGGTGCTCACCCCCGACGACCGCTCCACCGCCGAGGGCGACGAGACCACCGGCCACGCCTGACCCTGGCCGACGGCGGCGGGGCGGCGGGGTGCCGCCCCGCCGCCGTCGGCCGCGCGGGCCTGGGATGATGGGTCCGTGGCCGTCCCCTCCCCCCTCCCTGCCCGCAACGGCGTGAACGCCACGCGCCTGCGCCTGCCCGCCTCCGGCTGGGACACCGCGCAGGACTACGTGCTGCACCGGTTCGGCCACGTGGACCCGGACGGCATCCGGGCGCGCTTCGCGGCGGGCGAGGTGGTGGCCGCCGACGGCACCGCCCTCACCCCGACGACGCCCCTGGGCGTGCACGACGACCTCTGGTACTACCGGGACGTCCCCCACGAGGATCCCCTGCCCGTGGCGCACACGCTGCTGCACCGGGACGAGCACCTCGTGGTAATCCACAAGCCGCACTTCCTGCCCACCACCCCGGGCGGGCGCTTCGTGCAGGAGACCGCGCTGGTGCGGCTGCGCAACGAGCTCGGCGTGGACGACCTCGTGCCCCTGCACCGGCTGGACCGGGCGACCGCCGGCGTCGTGATGTTCTCCGTGGACCCCGCCACCCGCGGCGCCTACCACCTGCTCTTCGAGCGGCGGGCCGTGGCCAAGACCTACGAGGCCGTGAGCGCTCTGCCCCCGGACGCCGACGACGACGGTCCGGTCCTGGGGCGCTTCCCGCTGACGGTGCGCAGCCGGATCCGCAAGGACAAGGGCGTCCTGCGCTCGGTGGTGGAGGAGGTCCCGGCGGCCGCCTCGGGACGGCGCGCGGGCGCGCCGGTGCGCACCCGCCGGTCCAACGCGGCCCACGCCGGGGCGAACGCGGAGTCCCGGGTGGAGGTGCTCGGGGTCGGGGAGTCGGCGGGGACGCTGGCCGGGCGGCGCGTGGCGCACCTGCGGCTCACCCCGCGCACCGGCCGCACCCACCAGCTGCGCATCCACCTGGCCGCCCTCGGCCTGGGGATCGCCTTCGACCCGTTCTACCCGGACCTGCTCGACGCCGCCCCGGACGACTTCTCCCGCCCGCTGCAGCTGCTCTCCCGGTCCCTGCGGTTCACGGATCCGCTCACCGGCCGGGAGCGGGAGTTCGTCTCCCCGGCGCAGCTGCAGGAGCGTCCCCGGTGACGGTACTGACACCGGCCTGGTTCGCCGTGGCCGGCGGCGTCCCGACGATGGGGGCGGGCGCCGCGGCGGCCAGCGGCGCCGGCGCGTGGGACCCGTCCGCGCTGCTCGACTCCCTCGGGGCGTGGTTCCACCCGCTGACCGCCCTGCTCGTGGCCCTGGACGCCCCGATCCCGCCGGTGCCCTCGGAGGTGTTCGTGATCGGCTCCGGCGCGCTCGCGGCCGAGGGCCGGGTGGGCCTGGCCGCCGCGGTGCTCACGGCGTGGCTGGGCTGCTGGGCCGGGGACGTGGGGCTGTACGCCCTGTTCCGGCACGGGCTCGCCGACCGCCTGGACCGCTGGGCCTGGTGGCGCCGGGTGCACCGGGGGATCCGGGTACTGCTGGTGCGGGTGGGCCCCGCGGGCAGCCTCGCGGGGCTGTCCGTGCTGCGGTTCGTCTCGGGCGGGCGGACGGCCTCGATGGCCGCCGCGGGGATCGGCGGCATCCGCTGGCCCGTGTTCCTGTGGCTCTCCGGGGCGGGCTCGCTCGCGTGGTCCGGGTGGATGGTCGGGCTGGGCTGGCTGACCGGCCGGACCACCGGCCTGCCGTGGTGGGCGTCGGCCGTGGTGGGGATGGTGTTCGGTACCCTTGCAGGGTTGATCATCGCGGGGGTCGTGGCCCGCCGCCGCCGGGCTCGGAAGGGGTGAGCATGCAGGACCCGTCCTCGGAGTCGCACGCCGCGCTCGAGCGCCTCCGCGGCGCCCCGAAGCCCATCCCGGCCCCCGAGGAGGCCGCCGCCGCGCCCGGCACTCCGGACCAGGACGACGACGGCGCCGCGGCCGCCGAGGACCCCGTCCCGGCCGCCGCCCGGACCCCGGCGGACGACCCTGCCCCGGCCCCGAGC
>NZ_JANQCJ010000176.1:0-3405 GCF_024723355.1 Micrococcus sp. HG099
GCCCGCGCCGACCCCACCCGCGCCCGCGCCGACCCCACCCGTGCCGCCCGCGCCCGCGCCCGCGCCGACTCCACCCGTGCCGCCCGCGCCCGCGCAACTCGCGGTCACACGGGACCGGCCGGATCCCCTCCCCGGACGCCTCTGCCAGAGTGGGACCATGACCAGCTACGCCGACCTCGCCGCCCGATTCGCCGACGCCTTCGACGCCGTGGGCCACGGCGAACGCGCCCGCGAGGCCGGCCGGCACCTGCCCTTCGCCGTGCAGCGGGGCCTGCAGGAGGCCGGGTTCGGGCGGGTCAGCGTGCCCGAGGCCGTGGGCGGGGACGGCGCCTCGCACGAGACCGCCCTGCGCCTGCTCATGGACCTGGCCGCCCGGGACGTGAACACCGCCCACCTGTGGCGCTCCCACCTCGTGTTCGTGGCCACCGTCCTGGATCAGGTCCCGGCCGCGGCGGAGCCCTGGCTGGAGCGGGTCGTCGCCGGGGACTGGGCCGGCTCCGCCCTCGCCGAGCGCGGCACCGCGGCCCCCGGACGCGCCGCCACCATGGCCGAGCGGGACGAGGGCGGGACCTGGGTGGTCACGGGGGAGAAGTACTACGCCACGGGCTCCGCGTTCGCCACGTGGACCATCGCCACCGTCGGCGTGGACGGGGACGGGCTCGTCTCCCGCCGCAACTCCAAGCGGGCCGGCGGCGTCGTCCGCGAGCCGGGGCGCGCCGTCGCCGTCGTCCGCGTGCGTCAGCCGCGGGTGCGCGTGAAGGACGACTGGGACGGCTTCGGCCAGCGCCTCACCGCCACCGGGTCCGTGGTCCTGGACGGGGCGGCCGCCGAGGCCCTGCTCGAGGTGCCGCGACGCGAGGGCCCCGTGCCCGTGCTGCAGGAGGCCTCGCTGCTGGCCCTGCAGGTGGGCGTGGGCCGGGCCGCGCTCGTGGAGGGCGTCGAGCTGCTGCGCGCGCGGCGGCGCACCTTCAACACCGGCACCGAGGCGCTGCCGGCGCAGGACCCACAGCTGCTCGAGATCATGGGCCGGCTCGCGGGGCAGCTCGCCGCCGCCGAGGCGCTCGTGCGGCAGGTCGGCGGGCTCATGGACGAGGCCGAGGAGCGGGGGACCGCCGGCGACGACGGCGGCGCGGCCCGCCTCATGGAGGAGGCCATGGTGGCCGCGTACCGGGCGCAGGCCGTGGTGCCCGACGCCGTGCTGGGCGTGTGCACCGGCATCTTCGACACGCTCGGGGCGTCCGCGACCTCCGCCGCCCTCCAGCTGGACCGCCACTGGCGCAATGCGCGCACCCTCGCCACGCACGACCCCGCCGCGTTCAAGGTCCGCATGGCCGGCGACCACCTGGTCAACGGCACGCCCCCGACGGCCTACACGTCGGCCGGCGTCGTCGACGACGACTGACCCCCTTCCGCCTCCCTCCTTCCCCCACCCCCGCCTTCTCCCGCCTTCCCTCGCCTTCTTGCGTTTGGGGTGACTTATCGGGGGTCCTGGGGCCTTTCACCTCCGACAACTCGCCCGAAACGCGCAAGACCGGGTCACATGAGCCCCCGCCGGAGCCCGCGCAGGCTCCGGCGGGCCTGCCGTGTCGCTCGACGTCGTCGCCGTTCGGCGCGGAGCCCACCCCGTGGTGTGCTGATCCCACCCATCCAGAGCGGCCGAGAGATCTGGCTCGACGACGCCGCAGCAACCCGCCTCCCCGGCCCGCCCCCGCGGACCCGGACGAGGGCAAGGGTGCTCCCGCCAGGACCGATGGACGCGTCCTCGCTCCCCGGACCCCGCCCTGCGCGGCCCGGTCGCGGCGGGCCGTGCGGAGGTCACGACCCCCCTTCGAGAGGAGACGTCATGATCAGCATCCAGAACGTCTCCACCGCGTTCGGCGAGCACCGCGCGGTGGACGACGTCAGCCTGGAGATCCCCACCGGATCCATCCAGGGCATCATCGGGTTCTCGGGCGCCGGCAAGTCCACGCTCCTGCGCAACGTCAACCTGCTCCTGCGCCCCAGCGCGGGACGCGTCGTCGTGGACGGCACGGACCTCACCGCCCTCTCCCCGAGCGGGCTGCGCGAGGCCCGCCGCGGCATCGGCATGGTGTTCCAGCACTTCAACCTCGTCCACAACCTCACGGCCGCGCAGAACGTGGCGCTGGCCCTGAAGTTCGCCGGCGTGGACCGTCGCGCGCGCCAGGCCCGGGCCCATGAGGCCCTCGAGATCGTCGGCCTGGCCGACCACGCCGGGCGCTACCCCGCCGAGCTCTCCGGCGGCCAGGCCCAGCGGGTGGCCATCGCCCGCGCCCTGTCCACCCGCCCCTCGGTGCTGCTGTGCGACGAGCCGACCTCCGCCGTCGACCCCCGCACCACCGCCACCGTCCTGCAGCACCTCGTGGACATCAACCGGGACCTCGGGATCACCACGGTGATCGTCACCCACGAGATGAACGTGATCCGCGCCGTCGCGGACGACGTCGCCGTCATGGAGGACGGCCGCGTGGTGGAGCGGTTCGCGCTCGCGGACCTGGAGCGGGCGGACTTCGCCCCGCGCACGGGCATCGGCCGATACCTCCTCGAGGACGAGATCGCGCTGGAGCGCCCGCCCCTGCGCGGCGCGGCCGGCGCTCCCGACGGCGACCGCGCCGGTTCCGGGACCACGCCCGGCACCTCGCCCGGCACCACGTCCATCCCCGGCGACGTGCGTGAGGCGGTGGTCGCCGGTGTCTGAGGCCCTCTCCCGCATCCTCCAGGTCTGGCCCGAGATCGTCGTGGCCCTGGGCCAGACGCTCACCATGCTGGCCGTGACCATCCCGCTCGCGGTGCTGCTCGGCACGCCGCTGGGCATCTGGCTGTTCACGCACGCGCCGGGCGGGCTCTCGCCGTCGCCGCGGCTGCATCGGGTCGTGGACGCGGCCGTGAGCATGCTGCGCTCGTTCCCGTTCCTGATCCTGCTGATCGCGATCATCCCGGTGACCCGCCTGATCGTGGGCACCACGATCGGCACGGCCGCGGTGATCGTCCCGCTCACGGTCAACGCCATCCCGTACTTCGCCCGCTTCGTGGAGCAGAACCTGGCGCAGCTGGGCCCGGGCCCGGTGGAGGCGGCCCGCGCGATGGGCGCCACGCGCGGCCAGATCGTGCGGGACGTGCTCCTCGTGGACGCCCGGCCGGCGCTCGTGGGCTCGCTGACCATCATGAGCGTCAGCTTCATCTCCTACTCGGCGATGGCCGGGCTGGTGGGCGGCGGCGGCATCGGCGACTTCGCCATCCGCTACGGCTACTACCGGTACGAGACCCCGCTCATGGTGGTCGCGATCCTCCTGATGATCGGGCTCGTGGCCCTGCTGCAGTTCGCCGGCACGCGCCTGTCCCAGCGGCTGGACCACCGCCGGCCGCGCACCGCGCGTCGTCCCCGCC
>NZ_JANQCJ010000177.1:0-3369 GCF_024723355.1 Micrococcus sp. HG099
CCGGCAGCGGGCGGGGGTGCGGCACCGGTCGCAGACTAAGGCGGGGATGAACCCGGCCCGGGCCACCTGGACGAGCACCGGGCCCGGCCGCTCGCCGAGCAGCGCCGCCCGCGCCGCGCCCCAGGCCGCCTGCGGCAGCCGCGCCCGCTGGGCGAAGGGGTCCCGCGCGGTCTCCCACGCGTCCGCGGTCGAGACGATCCGCGGTCCGATCTCGCGCTGGGCCGCCCGGGACGGGCCCAGGTGCAGCAGCCATCCGGACTCGACCAGCCGCTGCACGGGCACGGACCGGGAGGGCCCGGCGAACAGCAGCGCCGAGCCGGTGCGGCGCGCCCGCTCGAGCACCACCTCGCGGGCGTGGAAGTAGGGGGCGCGGGGCTCGGCCCAGGCGTCGTCGCCGTCGTCCCAGAGCACCGTCAGCCGCAGGTCGCGCACCGGCGCCCACGCCGCCGCGCGGGTGCCGGCCACGATGCGGCGGGTGCCTCGCAGGGCGGCCAGGTGGGCCCGGTACCGGGGGGTGTTCCCGTCCTCCGAGCCGATGCGCGCGTAGGCCTCCTCCCCCACGGCGTCGTCGAGGGCCGCGCACAGCCGGTCCAGGTCGCGGTGGTCCGGCACGAGCAGCAGCACGCCTCCCCCGCCGGCGGCGACCGCGCGGGCCAGGTGCGCCATCGCGGCGGCCTCGTCCCACTCGAGCAGGCGCGAGGGGACCACGGCGGCCGCCCGCGGCCCGTCCCCGGCCAGGACGGCCGCCACGAAGGCCCGGCCGCCCTCGAGAGACTCCCACACGGTGGGCGCGATCCCCTCGCCGGCTCTGACCGGCTCGCCCTCCGGGGCCTCCTCCACCGCCAGGGTCACGGGGTGGTCCGCCGCGGCGCCGGCGTCCTCGGCCAGGGCCGCCTTCTCCACCTGCGCGACGCGCGGGGGCACGGCGGCCCGCAGCACGTCCGTGACGACGCCGGCCTGCCGCCGGGCCACGGCGCGCGCCGAGGCGAGGACCTCCTCCGTCAGTGGCGGCACCGAGGTGAGCACGGCGGTGAGCTCCGTGAGCTGGGCACCCGTGGCCGGCTCGTCCTCCCGGGACACCAGCCACCCGGTCATGGGCCGGCCGCCGAAGCGGACGGCCACGCGGGAGCCGGGCCGGGCCCGCTCGTCGAGCGTGACGGGGATCAGGTAGTCGAACTCCCGGTCCAGGTGCGGCACCGGGGAGTCGAGCAGGACGCGCGCCACCGGCCGCTCGGGCCAGCCCTCCGGGTTCTCGGGCAGCCGGGGCCGGTCCGGGGGCTCCGGCAGGGCGAACAGCGCGTCCGTGATGGCCCGCCTCCGGTCAGAGGCCGGCGGCGGCGCGCAGCCGCTCCACCCGGTCCGTGCGCTCCCACGTGAAGTCCGCGTCGTCCCGGCCGAAGTGGCCGTTCGCCGCGGTCTTGCGGTAGATGGGGCGCAGCAGGTTCAGCTCCTTGACGATCGCGGCCGGGCGCAGGTCGAACACCTCGTTGACGGCCTGGATGATGCGCTCCTCGGGCACCACGGCGGTGCCGAAGGTGTCCACGTACAGGCCCACGGGGCGGGCGGAGCCGATCGCGTAGGCCACCTGGAACTCCGCGCGGGAGGCCAGGCCGGCGGCCACCACGTTCTTGGCCACCCAGCGCAGCATGTACGCGGCGGAGCGGTCCACCTTGGACGGGTCCTTGCCGGAGAAGGCGCCGCCGCCGTGCCGGGCCATGCCCCCGTAGGTGTCCACGATGATCTTGCGGCCGGTGAGGCCGGCGTCGCCCACGGGGCCGCCGATGACGAACTTGCCGCCCGGGTTGATGATGACTCGCATGCCCGAGGTGTCCAGGCCGGAGCGCTCGATCACGGGACGGATCACGTGCTCCTCCACGTCCTTGCGCAGCTGCTCCTGGCCCACCCAGTCGTGGTGCTGGGTGGAGACCACGACGGCCTCGACCGTGGTGGGCACGTGCCCGGGGGCGTATCCGATCGTCACCTGCGTCTTGCCGTCCGGCAGCAGGTACGGCATGGGGGTGTTCTCCTCGCGGCGCACGGCGGTGAGTCGCTCTGAGAGCCGGTGGGCCAGGTAGATGGGCATGGGCATGTACGCAGGGGTCTCGTCCGTGGCGTAGCCGAACATGATGCCCTGGTCCCCGGCGCCCTGCTCGTCCACCTCGTCCGCCGAGCCGTACTCGCGGGCCTCGAGGGAGCGGGTCACGCCGGCGAAGATGTCCGAGGACTGCTGGCCGATGGAGATGTTCACGCCGCACTGGGCGCCGTCGAACCCGTTGGCGGAGGAGTCGTAGCCGATGTCCAGGATGGTCTCTCGCACGATCCGCGGGATCTCCACGTAGGCGGAGGTGTTCACCTCGCCGGCCACCTGCACGAGGCCGGTGGTGGTGAGGGTCTCCACGGCCACCTTCGCGGCGGGGTCCGCGGCGAGGATCGCGTCCAGGATGGCGTCCGAGATCTGGTCGCAGATCTTGTCCGGATGGCCGGCGGTGACGGACTCGGAGGTGAAGAGGCGGAGCTCGCCGCCGCCCACGCCCGTGTACGGGTCGGCGTGGCGGGCAGGGCTCGGCTGGGCGGCGTCGGTCATGCCGCACAGTCTAGGTCAGCGGGCGGACGCGCTTCCCGGGCCGGACGCGGCGAGCCGGTCGACGACGGCGCCCACCACGGCGGCGGCGGCCTCCTCCTTGGACCCGGCGGCCTCGACGGCCGGGCTGCCGTCCGCGAAGAGGATGGTGACGGCCGTCTCGTCCCGGCCGAACACCTTGTCCCGGCCGACCTCGTTGACCACCAGCATCTCGCACCCCTTGCGGGCGAGCTTGGCGCGGCCGTACTCGAGCACGGAGGACTCGGCGTCCCCGGTCTCGGCGGCGAAGCCGACGATCAGCGGCGCCATGGGCCCGCCGGCGGCGCGGGTGCGCACCGCCGTGGCGAGCACGTCCTCGGTGCGCTCCAGGACGATGACGGGCGAGGAGCCGTCGTCACCCTTCTTCATCTTGGACTCGGAGGCCTCGGCGGGGCGGAAGTCGGCGACGGCGGCGGCCATCACGAGCACGTCCGCGTCCGCGGCCTGCTCGAGCACGGCCGTCAGCAGCTCGGCGGTGGACTCCACGTGCACCGCGCGCTCCACGCCCTCGGGCACGGGGACGGACATCGACCCGGCGATGAAGCGCACCCGGGCGCCGGCGGCCAGGGCCGCCCGGGCCAGGGCGACGCCCTGCTTGCCGGAGGAGCGGTTGCCGAGGTAGCGGACCGGGTCGAGTGCCTCGCGGGTGCCGCCGGCGGTGATCACCACGGTGCGCCCCGCGAGCGGACCCGGGGCCGCGCCGGCCGCGGCCGGTCCGGGCCGCGACGTCGTCGCGCGCGGGCGGCGAG
>NZ_JANQCJ010000178.1:0-3338 GCF_024723355.1 Micrococcus sp. HG099
GGGCCCGCAGGCGTGCCGCGAGGCGCTGCGCGCGCACCTGGGGGAGGGGCCGGCGGGCGCGGCGCGGCAGTGGCCGGCCGGTCGCGTCCTCACCCAGGTCTACGTCTCCGCCGGGCTCGCCGACCGGGACTCGGAGCTGGCGGCCCTCGTGGAGCGGGTGGCCGCCGACGGGCCCGACGGCGGCGAGCGGGTGTTCGTGCGGGAGGCCTCGGACGAGGTGCTCACCGCCATGGCGGACGCCGTGACGGGGCAGGGGATCGTGGCCGTGGCACGCATCCCGGAGCAGCCGTCGTTGGCGCAGGTCCTCGGGGGCGCGGCGCTGGCGGCGGTGCTGTGCCGGGTGCAGGATCCGGGCAACGCCGGGACGGTGCTGCGCGCCGCGGACGCCGCGGGCGCGGGCGCGGTGGTGCTCACCGCCGGGTCCGTGGACCCGTTCAATCCCAAGGTGGTGCGCTCCACCGCGGGCTCGCTGTTCCACCTGCCCGTGCTCACCGGCGCCGAAGCGGCCGCCGTCGCGGACGCGTCCCGCGGGGCCGGCCTGCAGGTGTGGGCGGCCGACGGCTACGGCGACGACCGCCTCGACGCGCTCGCCCCGGAGACGACGGCGGCACCCACGGCTTGGCTGTTCGGCAACGAGGCGCAGGGACTGGACGAGGCGGAGCTCGCCCTGGCGGACCGCCGGGTGGCCGTGCCGCTCTACGGTGCCGCGGAGTCGCTGAACGTGGGGACGGCGGCCACCGTCTGCCTCTACGCCTCGGCCATGGCGGCCGCCGGCCGCCGGGCCGGCTGATCCGGGCGCCGGGCTCGCGCGGCGCCGTCCGTCGTCGGCGTGCGTATGGCCGGTCGTGGGGGAGCCGGGCATACGGAAAGGGCGGGGATCCGTGAGGATCCCCGCCCTTTCAAGCGGTCCCGGCCGAAGCCGGGTGAGCTCGTCTCAGCTCAGACGCGGGTGCCGCGACGGCCGGTGATGGCCTGCCAGATGAAGGCCACGATGACACCGCCGATGATCGCGAAGATCCAAGTGGCGAGGTCGAAGAAGCCGTCGTTGGTGGAGAAGCCCATCAGGCGGCCGATCCAGCCGCCCAGGAGGGCGCCCAGCACACCGGTGATGAGAGCGCCGAGCCAGCCGGTGCCCTGACGGCCCGGGAGGATGGCGCGAGCGATGGCGCCGGCGATGAGACCGAGGACGATCCAGGCGATGAAGCCCATGATGATGTTCCTTTCAAGTGCGAACTCTGACTAACGGGAAAGAAGTTAGCAAGGCGTTTCGCGGAAGCACCACCTCTGATCCCCCGACTTTTCGAGATCCTTCTCCTTTGTGCCCAAGGCCACAGCAGGGGGGCGGCCGGCCACCCGCGCCGCGGTCAGCGGGCGTCGGCCGCCGTCGCCGCCGCGTCCGGGGAGGCGCGCCGCACCAGGACGAACGCGAGGACCAGGCCCGCGAGGGCGATGGCCGCCCCCACGAGCGGGGGCGTGCGCAGGGAGGCGCCCGCCCCGATCGCCGCGGCCCCGACCCAGGCGCCCATCGCGTTCGCCATGTTGAGGGCGGAGTGGTTCAGGGAGCCGGCCAGCTGCGGCGCACCGGGGGCCGAGTCCACGAGCAGCACCTGCAGGGAGGGGGCGATCCCGGATCCGCTCACCGCCACGCAGAACAGCAGGAGGACCATCACCGGTGCCCACTGGGCGGTCAGGCCCACGGCCAGGAGGGAGACGGCGCTGAGCCCGAAGCTCAGGCGCAGGGTGCCCACGGGGTCACGGTCCGTCAGGGCGCCGCTCACGAGCGTGCCCACGACCATGCCGATCCCGTACAGGGCGAGGACGGCGGGGACCCACCGCTCGTCCAGGCCGGCCACCTCGGTGAGCAGCGGGGCGATGTAGGTGTAGAGGGCGAACATCCCGGCGAAGCCGATCACGCCCACGGTCACCGTGGCCCAGAGCCGGCCGGAGGCCAGGCCCCGCAGCTCGCGGCGCACGGACGCGCCCGCGGGGGCGGGGACCGGCGGCACGAGCCACGCGGTGGCGGCCACGCAGGCGAGCGCGCAGGCGGCGACGATCACGAACATCCAGCGCCAGCCGGCGGCCTGGCCGATCGCCGTCGCGGCCGGCACGCCCACCACGTTGGCCACGGACAGGCCCGCCATCACCCACGCGATGGCCTGGCCGCGCCGCGCGGGCCCCGCCAGGTCGGCGGCGGCGAGGGCGGCGGCGGAGAAGTAGGCGCCGTGGGGCAGCCCGGAGACGAACCGCGCGGCCATCATGGTGCCCGTGTCCGGGGCGAGGAACGCGCCCGCGTGGCCGACGGTGAACAGCAGCATCAGCACGATGCCGGTGGTCCGCCGGTCCACCCGGGCGAACGCGGCGGCCAGCAGCGGGGCGCCGACCACCACCCCGAGGGCGTACATGGAGATGAGCACGCCGCCGGCCTCGAGGCCGATGCCGAGGTCCGCCACCGCCTGCGGCAGCAGGCCCATGATGGCGAACTCGGTGGTGCCGATCGCGAAGCTGCCGAGGGCGAGCGCGAGGATCGCCGGCAGCAGCCGGACCCGTCGCCCGCCCAGGAGGGCCTGGGGTCCGACGGCGCCGGAGGCCGGGGAGCCCGCGGCGCCGGCCGGGTCGGGGCGGGCGGGCATGGACGGGGACGCGGCGGGGTCGCCGGAGGCGGGGGTGGTCATGGGCACCGGCCCAGCCTACGGACCGGGTCCGGGAGCGCGGCGCGCCGTCGCTAGCCTGGGCCCATGACCTCTGCCACATCCCCGTCCGCCGTGACCGCCTCCCGCCCGACGAAGCCCCGGGGACCCGGAGCGCAGCCGCGGCTCGTGGTGGGGCTGGCGCTGCTCGACGACGCCGCGGCGCCGAGCCGCCTGCTGGCCGCCCGGCGCAGCGCCCCCGCCGTGCTGCGGGGCCTGTGGGAGTTCCCGGGCGGGAAGGTGGAGACGGGGGAGGGCCCGCGGGAGGCGCTGGCCCGGGAGGTCCGCGAGGAGCTGGGTGTGGCCGTGCGGCTCGGTGCCGAGGTGCCGTCCCCGGACCCGGAGGGGTGGGAGCTGGCCAACGGGGCCCGGATGCGCGTGCTCTGGGGCGTCCTCGCCGAGGAGGGGGCCGAGCCGGCCGCCCTCGAGGACCACGATCTGCTCGCCTGGGTGCCCCTGTCCGGGGCCGGCGCGCACCACCTGGACTGGATCCCCGCGGACCGCCCGATCGTGTCCGCCGTGGTGGCGGCGTCGGAGCCGGGCACGTTGTCGAAGTAGCCGGCGCGGTCCACCGGCACGGGCCGGCCGTCGGGGCCGGGCTGGTCGCTCTTGAGCAGGTAGAACTCGATCTCCGGGTGCATGAAGCAGGAG
>NZ_JANQCJ010000179.1:0-3313 GCF_024723355.1 Micrococcus sp. HG099
GGGCGCAGGCCCGGCTCGCCCCGCGGGACCCATGACGACGTCTCCGGCCCCTCGGGGACGCCCCGGCCCGGGTAGACTGGCCTGCAGGCCCGCCCGCGGGCGGACCGCGCCCGGCGCCGGTCCCACACCCACGGGACGGGCGTCCCCCCGTCCCCCCACCGTGAGAAGCAGATGTCATCCTCCCTGGAGTCGTCGTCCGCAGCCCGCGTCGAGACCGCCCCGCCCGGCGTCGTCGACCGGTCCAAGCCGAGCCTGTCCCGCAAGGTGCGGGCGTACGTGGAGCTGACCAAGCCCCGGGTGATCGAGCTGCTGCTCGTGACCACGCTGCCCACCATGATCTTCGCCCAGCGCGGGTTCCCGGACGTGCTCACCATGGCCGCCACCCTCGTGGGCGGCGCGCTGGCCGCCGGCGCCTCGGGCACGTTCAACTGCTACATCGACCGGGACATCGACCGGGTGATGAAGCGCACGGAGAACCGCCCGCTCGTCACCGGCGAGGTCACCCCGCGCGAGGCCCTCGTGTTCGCCTGGGTGCAGACGGTGGTCTCCATCCTCGTCCTCGGCTTCGGCGCCAACTGGCTGGCCGCCGCCCTGGGCGTCGCGGCGATCTTCTTCTACGTGGTCGTCTACTCGCTGGTGCTCAAGCGCCGGACCGAGCAGAACATCGTGTGGGGCGGCATCGCGGGCTGCTTCCCCGTGCTGATCGCGTGGGCCGCCGTGCGCGGGACCGTGGAGTGGCCGGCCATCGTGCTGTTCACCGTGATCTTCCTGTGGACCCCGCCGCACTACTGGCCGCTGTCCATGAAGTACAAGCGCGACTACCAGGAGGCGGACGTGCCGATGCTCGGCGCCATCGCCTCCGCGCGCCACGTCTCCAACCAGGTGGTCCTGTACGCGTGGGCCACCGTGGTCTGCTCCCTGCTGCTCGTCCCGATGGGCTGGGCCGGCATCGTCTACACCTCCGTGGCCCTCGTGGTCGGCGGCTGGTTCGTGTGGGAGTCGCACGTGCTGCACCGCCAGGCCCGGCGCGAGGACTTCGAGGACCGCAAGGCCATGAAGGTCTTCCACCTCTCCATCACCTACCTCACGCTGCTGTTCATCGCGCTGGCCGTCGACCCGTTCGTGGGAGAGCCGCTGATGCGCTTCGGCGCCTGACGCGCCCGCGGCCCCGCCGCCCGCTGCTCAGGACGGACACCGCTCCCGGACCCCGGGACGAGGACGGCCCCGCCCCCTTCGCGATGGAGGGGGCGGGGCCGTCCTCGTGGGGGAGGCCTCCGCGGGCCCGTGCCCGTCCGGTCCGAGGGCCGGCCCGCGTGGACCGGCCGCGGCGGCGAGGCCCCGGCGGGGACGTCAGCGCGCGTTGGCGGTGACAGGCGTGGGGTCGGCGTCGAGGAGCGCAGCGGGGCCGGCGGTGACGTACCGGGAGCGCTGGCGGTCCCAGACCTCGGTGGCCGCGGCCACGAGCAGCGCGGAGCCGAGCATGTGCAGGATCACGAGGACCACGGGCAGGCCCGTGAAGTGCTGGGTGTAGCCGATGGCCGCCTGGAGTGCGATGGCCAGCAGCAGCCGCAGCACGGCCGCCCGCTGGAGGCGGGAGGCGCCCTCGGCGCGGCGCACGGTGAACAGCAGCACGAGGGCGGCGGCCATGAGCAGGTACACCGGGATCACGTGCACGCGGGTGACCAGCAGCGGGTCGAAGGCGTGGCGCGGGGCGTCCGGGTCGCCGCCGTGCGGGCCGGTGCCGGTCACCACGGTGCCGAGGTAGACGGCCGCCCAGGTGAAGGCGAACGCGGCCCAGGCGGCGGCGCAGGAGGCGCCGGTGGTGACGCCGTCCACGATCCGCACCCCGGCCCGGCCGGCCCGGCGCTCGGCCCCGATGCGGGTCACGAGCAGCGTGGCCACGGCCACCATGACGGAGGAGACGATGAAGTGCCCGGCCACCCACCACGGGTCGAGCTCGGTGAGCACCACGATGCCGCCGACGACCGCCTGCGCGGGGATGCCGGCCAGCAGGCCCACGGAGAGCCAGAACGGGCTCCGGTGGGTGCGGCGCAGGCGCCACAGGGACAGGAACGTGGCCGCGGCGATGACCACCAGCACGAAGGTGAGCGTGCGGTTGCCGAACTCGATGTAGCCGTGGATGCCCATCTCGGGCGTGTTGGTGAGCGACTCCTGGGTGCACTTCGGCCAGGTGGGGCAGCCCAGTCCGGAGCCGGTCAGGCGGACGGCGCCGCCGGTCACGATGATGCCGATCTCGGAGGCCAGGGACGCCACCGCCAGGGCGAAGGTGCCCCGCGTGATGCGGTCGGGCAGGCGGGCGGCGAGGCCGGCCTGCGAGGTCCGGGCCTCGGTGGGGGTGGGGGACACGATGTCCTTCCGGTGGTCGGGTGGGGTCGGGGCGGTGCGGGGAGCGCCGGCGGCTCAGGGCCGCCAGCGGAACCAGCGGAGCGCCGCGGCCACGGCCACCGCGCACCACAGGGCGAGCACGAGCAGGGGGATCGGGGCCCACGCGCCGTCCACGAGGGCGGCGCGCAGCGCGGAGCCGAGGGCGCCGGAGGGCAGCAGGTCCACGCCGGGCATGCGCGAGGGGAACACGGTGCCGCCGACGGCGCCGAAGAGCACCCACAGCAGGTTGGCGGCCGCGAGGGTGGCCTCGGGGCGCGCGGTGCCGGCCAGCAGCAGGCCCAGCACGGTGAAGGCGGCCGCGCCGAGGGCGAGGGCGACGACGGCGGGCAGGATCCCGGCCGCCTCGGGGCGCCAGCCGAGGGCCAGGCCGACCCCGCCGATCACGGCGACCTGCACCAGCAGCAGGGCGACCACGGACAGGGCCTTGCCGGCCACGAGGCCGAGCGTGCCCAGCGGCGTCGTGGCGAGGGCGGCGAGCACGTCGTAGCGGCGCTCGAAGCCGGTGGCGATCGCCGTCGCGGTGAAGGCGGAGCTGATGACGGCCAGGGCCAGGACGCCCGGGACGGCCACGTCGAGGCCGGAGCGGCCGGGCTCGTCCAGCAGGCCGGTGACGTGCACGCCCACCAGGGCGAGCAGCGGCAGGACCACCGTGACGAGCAGCTGCTCGCCGTTGCGCAGGGCGGTGCCGGTCTCGTAAGCGGCCTGGCGCAGCACGCGGGTGGCCAGCGGGGCGGCCCCGGCGTGGGGGGCGGTGCCCGGCGCGGGGGCCGGCCCGGCGGTGCGGGGCTCGGCGGCATGCTGCGCGGCGGAGCCGGGGGCGGTGGGGGCGCTCATGCGGCGGTCTCCCGGAGGATCTGCTCGAGGCGCAGTCCGGCGCGCTCGAAGCGGGTGGGCATCAGGGCGTGGC
>NZ_JANQCJ010000017.1:0-28008 GCF_024723355.1 Micrococcus sp. HG099
GCCAGGGCCAGGGCGAGGGCGGCGACGCCGGCGACCAGGGGGAGGCGGCGGCGTGCGGGCGCGGGATGGGACATGCGGAGTGCTCCTTCGACGGCATCGACGGCCGGGCGCGCCCACGGGGCGCGCCGGACAGACGCTGGGGCTACGGTACCGGACGGGCCTGGACGCGGCGCCGTCGTCGGGCGGGGGCGGGGGCGGGGGCGGACGACGACGGCGGCCGGTGCGGCGTCCGGGGGCGTCGATAGACTCGGCCGCGACCCACCCGCCCTGACGAGGAGAAGAGGCATCGCATGTCCGAGTCCCTGATCGGCAAGAACCTGATGGAGCCGCCGGCCACGCGCCTGCCGGAGGAGCCCGAGGTGCTCGCGCGCCTCGAGGCCGGCGACCTGCCGGAGGACGTGGTGCCCGTGGCGCCCGAGTCCTCGCTGGTCTGGGCGCTCATGGCGGAGGACGCCTGGTCCGAGGGCCGCACCGTGGACTCCTACGCGTACGCGCGCGTCGGCTACCATCGCGGCCTCGACGCCCTGCGCAAGGCCGGCTGGCGCGGCGCCGGGCCCGTGCCGTACGACCACGAGCCCAACCGCGGCTTCCTGCGCGCCCTCTACAGCCTGGGCCGTGCCGCCGCCGGGATCGGGGAGTCCGAGGAGGTCGAGCGCATCCGCACCTTCCTGGAGGACTCGGACCCCACGGCCGCGGAGAAGATCGAGGCCGCCCAGGGCCGCTCCGGGAGCTGAGCGGGGCCGTGGCCAAGCTCTACTTCCGGTACGGGGCCATGAACTCCGGCAAGTCCACCGGGCTGCTGCAGGCCGCGTTCAACTACGAGGAGCGCGGGCAGCGGGTCCTGCTGGCCAAGCCGGAGGTGGACGTCAAGGGCGAGGACGAGGTGGTCTCCCGCCTCGGCGTCACCCGGGCGGTGGACTTCCTGGTGCCCGCCGGGGCGGACGTGCGGGAGCTGTTCCGCCGCCACGCCTCCGGGGACGACCCGGACGCCCTCGTGGACCACGTGGACGCCCCGCCGGTGGCCTGCCTGCTCGTGGACGAGGCCCAGTTCCTCGAGCCGGCGCAGGTGGACGACCTGCTGCGCATCGCCGTGCTCGACGGCGTGCCCGTGATCGCCTACGGCCTGCGCACCGACTTCCGCACCCGCTGCTTCCCGGGCTCCGCCCGCCTGCTCGAGCTGGCCCACTCCCTCGAGGAGCTCAAGACCATCTGCCGGTGCGGGCGCAAGGCTGTGTTCAACACCCGCAAGGTCGTGGACCCGGCCACGGGCGCCGAGCACTTCGTGTTCGAGGGGGACCAGGTGGCCATCGACGGCGTCGAGGTCACCTACGAGAGCCTCTGCGGCTCCTGCTACCTCGCCGAGTCCGGCGGCCGGCTGGGCTGATCCCCGACGACGACGGCGCGGCCGGCGGACGACGCCCCGCCGCCTGCTCCCAGGGAACTGGCAGGCCGCGCTCCGGCGTCGTTCATGTCCGGCTCCTACGCTGAAAGCACCTCATCAAGGTGCGAGTGATGACAGGCGAAGGGCCCCGGTGAACCCGGGGCCCTTCGTCTGTCTGCGGCCGGTGCCGCGGCGCCTCACGGATGCGTGCCCGCTCAGAAGCGGCCGGCCGCCTCGTCGTGCACGGCCTGGTCGGCCTCGGTGCCGCGGGCGGCGTGCGCGTCGAGCACCTTCTGGGCGCGCTCCCTGCGCAGCAGTCGGCGGGGGTCCTGGTGGGCGGGGCGCTGGGCCGGGCCGAGGAAGAACAGGGCGATGTACTGCAGGCGCCAGATGAGGCGGTAGCCGATGCTGAGGCCGGTGGTGTCCTTCACGGGGGTCCTCTCGGAGGGTGGCGGGGGCGTCCTCCTGCCAGGCTAGCCGCCGCGGCGGAGTCCCGAGGCCAGGGGTCCGCACCGTCTCGCGCCGCCCCGCCCGGCTTCTTGAACACCGTTCACTGAACACTGTTAGAGTCCATCCGGTCAGACCCGCCAGGGGCCCGCGCCCCGCCCACCGGAGAGGCCCTCCCATGACCGCAGCCCAGGACGCCGCCGTCGTCGCACCCGCCCTCGACCCCGAGGAGCTCGTGGACCGCATCGAGGCCGGACACCGGCTCACCGCCGCCGAGGCCGTCGCCGTGCTCGACGCCCCGGACGCCGAGACCTTCCGGCTCGTCGCCGCGGCCTCCCGCCTGCGTGAGCGCCACTTCGGGCGCACGGTGAAGGTCAACTACCTCGTGAGTCTCAAGACCGGCCTGTGCCCCGAGGACTGCACCTACTGCTCCCAGCGGCTCGGCACCGAGGCCCAGATCCTCAAGTACACGTGGCTCAAGCCGGACGAGGCCGTGCGCCAGGCGGGCCTGGGCATCGCCGGCGGCGCCTCGCGCGTGTGCATGGTGGCCTCCGGCACCGGCCCCACGGACCGGGACGTGGACCGCGTGACCGAGATGATCGGCCGGCTCAAGGACGAGCACCCCCAGGTCGAGGTGTGCGCCTGCCTCGGCAAGCTCAAGGACGGCCAGGCCGAGCGCCTCAAGGCCGCCGGCGTGGACGCCTACAACCACAACCTCAACACCGCCGAGTCCCACTACGAGTCCATCTGCACCTCCCACACCTACGCCGACCGCGTGGACACGATGGAGCGCGCCACCGCCGCCGGCCTGTCCTCCTGCTCCGGCCTCATCGCGGGCATGGGGGAGACCCACGCGCAGCTCGCGGAGGCCGTCCTCGCCCTGCGCGAGCTCGACTCCGACTCCATCCCCGTCAACTTCCTCATGCCCTTCGACGGCACCCCGCTCGCCGGGCACGTCCAGCTGACCCCGCTCGAGTGCCTGCGCATCCTCGCCGTGGTCCGCCTGGCCTGCCCGGACAAGGAGCTGCGGATCGCCGGCGGGCGCGAGATGCACCTGCGCTCGCTGCAGGCCGTGGGTCTGCAGGTGGCCAACTCGATCTTCCTCGGCGACTACCTCACCTCCGAGGGCCAGGACGCCGAGGCGGACCTGCGCATGATCGCCGACGCCGGCTTCACCGTGCTGGGGGCCGCGACCGCGCCCGCGGACGACGACGGCGCCCCGGACGGCGGCTGCTGCGGCGGGGGTGGGTGCGGAGAGGGCGGCGTCGAGGACGCCTCGACGCGGGGCGGCACGTCGCCCTCGCCGTCACCGGCGCCGCGCCGCCGGGGCGCGGGCACGGCCGAGCCGGCCAACGCCTGAGCCGGCCGACTCCGGAGCCGGCCGCAGGATCGGCTAGCGTGGGGCCGCACGACACCGCCCCGCCCCAGCCGCGCCCCGCGCAGGAGGACCGTCATGACCGAGGAGCAGGACGCCGTGGACGGACGCGCCGGCGTCCCGTCCTGGCGCGTCATCGCCGACCGCATCAGCGCCGAGCACCGCGCCGCGGACGACGGGCCGATCGACGAGGTGGACCCCGCCGACTTCGACCTCGACGAGGACTGCTGCCTCGGCGGCTGCTGCGCGAAGGGCATCGCCTACCTGGACGCCGTCGAGCAGGCCGCCGCCCGCCGGGCCCACCGCACCCGCGCCTGAACCCCCGGACGGACGGACAGGCGGACAGGCGGACAGACGGCACCGCGCCGGCCGCCCCGTCGATCCGGGGCGGCCGGCGCGGTGTCCGGCGGGTGCTCGGTCAGGCCGAGCCGCGCTCGGCGTACTCGGCGAAGTAGTCGATCACGCGGGCCTGGTTCACGATGAGGAACGGGAACTCGCTGACCGCCGTCGTCGGGAGCGTGCTCAGCGAACGGCGCGGATCCGCCGCACCACGCACACCACGATCACCGCGAGACCGGTGAGCGCGCTGACGGCTACGAGGGCGAGGCCTGCCACGGAGCCGACGTCCATCGCGGTGCTCTTGCCGAGCAGGTCCATGAGCACCGGGGTCGTGGCGGCGGAGTCCGGGTGGTCGCCGGCGTCGGGGAAGAGGATCGCGGCCAGCGCGAAGGACCCCCAGGAGACGCCCAGCAGCGTGTGCAGCAGGCGGCCCAGCCGGATGCCGCCCCGCTGCTCGTCCAGCGGGTTCACGCGGGGCAGGAGGAACAGGCTCCCCACCATGAGCATGAGGAAGAGCTCGTGGGGCAGGGCGCCGAAGACCATGTAGATGATCGTCATCCAGCCGTTCGCGCCGAAGTTGGAGCGCAGGGCGAGCGCGATCAAGGGTAGGGCGAGCAGGGCCAGCGCCCACGGCAGCACGGCCCAGGGCCGCCACGTGCCCACGCTCGGACCCTTGCGGGTGGGGGCCGGGGCGGTGAAGTCCGAGTGCTGTGTGTGGGGCGCTGCGGTGCTCATGGAGCCAGCGTAGCCAGAGGGTGGCATCCGTCACGCTGGTAGGATTCGGGGGTACGGCCTCCGTGCGCACTGCAAGGAGGCGTCTTCCATGTATGGGCCCGAACGGGGCGACCCGCGGCCCTGAGGAGAGATGCAGATGCCAGCGATCGCGATCGTCGGAGCCCAGTGGGGCGACGAGGGCAAGGGCAAGGCCACCGACCTGCTGGGCGGGCGGGTGGATTACGTCGTCAAGCCGAACGGCGGCAACAACGCCGGCCATACCGTCGTCGTCAACGGCGAGAAGTTCGAGCTCAAGCTCCTGCCCGCCGGCATCCTCTCGCCCAACGCGACCCCCGTGATCGGCAACGGCGTGGTGGTGAACCTGGAGGCGCTGTTCGAGGAGATCGACGGGCTCGAGTCCCGCGGCCACTCCTGCGCCCACCTGAAGATCTCCGCCAACGCCCACCTGGTGGCGCCGTACCACCAGACCATGGACAAGGTCACCGAGCGGTTCCTCGGCAAGCGCGCCATCGGCACCACCGGCCGCGGCATCGGCCCCACCTACATGGACAAGGTGGCCCGCCTCGGCATCCGCGTGCAGGACATCTTCGACGAGTCCATCCTGCGCCAGAAGATCGAGGGCGCCCTGCGGCAGAAGAACGAGCTGCTGGTCAAGCTCTACAACCGCCGCGCCGTCACCGTGGACGAGGTCGCCGAGTACTTCCTCGGCTATGCCGAGCGCCTGCGCCCCATGGTCGTGGACTCCGTCAACCTGCTCAACGACGCCCTGGACGAGGGCAAGGTCGTGCTCATGGAGGGCGGCCAGGCCACCTACCTGGACGTGGACCACGGCACCTACCCGTTCGTCACCTCCTCCAACCCGACCGCCGGCGGCGCGTCCGTGGGCGCGGGCATCGGTCCCACCCGGTTCTCCCGCACCATCGGCATCGTGAAGGCCTACACCACCCGCGTGGGCGCCGGCCCGTTCCCCACCGAGCTCTTCGACGAGATGGGCGAGCAGCTGCGCACCACCGGCGGCGAGTTCGGCGTGAACACCGGCCGCCCCCGCCGCACCGGCTGGTACGACGCCGTGATGGCCCACTACGCGGCCCGCATCAACGGCTTCACGGACTACTTCCTCACGAAGTTGGACGTGCTGACCGGAATCGAGTCCATCCCGGTGTGCGTGGCGTACGACGTCGACGGCGTCCGGCACGACCGCATGCCCATGACGCAGACCGAGTTCCACCACGCCAAGCCGATCTTCGAGCACTTCGACGGCTGGACCGAGGACATCTCCGGCGCGCGCGAGTTCACCGACCTGCCGCTGAACGCCCAGCGCTACGTGGAGGCCCTCGAGAAGCTCTCGGGCTGCCGGATCTCCGCGATCGGCGTGGGCCCGGGCCGCGACCAGGTGGTCCAGGTCCGCGACCTCATCGACGGCTGACCCGCGCGGGCGACGACGGCGCGAGCCCCAGCGCCCGCCCCCGCCTTCGTGCGGGAGACGGGAGGCTGAGGGGCCGCCGTCGTCGTCCGTTCGTCGCTTTCGTGCGGGAAACGGGAGCCGCCGGCACCTTCGTGCGGGAAATGGGGCTCCCGTTTCCCACACGAAGGTGCCGCCCGTGCCGGGGTGGGCCGGGTCAGTCGGCCAGGCGGCCCGTGGTCGGGAAGCGCTCCCACACGCGGTGCGCGGGCAGCAGCTCCGTCAGCCGGCCGACGACGGCGGCCCCGTCGGCCGCCTCCTCCACGCCCGGGGTGCCGGCGACCTTCACCGCGTCGAGCACCGCGGCGCCCTCGCCCACGGCCAGGATGGCCTTCGCCTGACGCCAGACCTCCTGCACCACCTTGGCGACGCGCGGGTCCACGCCCTCGGGCGCGTCCGCGGCGGCCTTGGCGTCCAGGCCGTGCTGCGCGTCGGCGGCCGGCGGGACCGCGCCGAGCACGACCACGGCATCCAGCTCGATCGACGCCGCGGTCAGGTAGGACCGCTGGGCCACGATCTCCCCGGCCACGGGGCCGCCCTTCGGTGCGATGACCAGCGGGACCATGCCGGCGTCGTCGATGCCCTGCACCGCCGCGGCCAGCACGGCCTCGTCCACCTCCGGGCCCACCACGAGGCCCACCTGACGGCCGTCGAGCGGCCACGTGCCGCCCACCTGGGACAGCGCGGGCGAGGGCTGCACGTCGGCGGGGGTCTCCGCCGGCTCCGACACCTGCAGGCCCAGGCCCTCGGCCACCACCTGCGCCAGGCGCGGGTCGATCGCAGCCAGGTTGCGCAGCTGGCGCACGCGGATCGTCTCCTCGTAGCACTTGCCCAGCTCGAACGTGTACGCCTGCGCCACGTGCTCGCGCTCCACCTCGGAGAGGGAGAGGAAGAACAGGCGCGCCTGCGAGAAGTGGTCGTCGAAGGAGGCGGCGTGCGCGCGCTCCTTCACCGACGCCGGCAGCGGCTCCGGGTGCTCGATGAACGCGTGGTCGTCCGCGGGGGTCTCGTACGGCAGGCCGCCGTCGAGCGAATTGGGCCGGTACGGCGCCACGCCGCGATGCACGGCGCTCTGGTGGAAGCCGTCACGCAGCATGTCGTTGACCGGGGCGTGCGGGCGGTTGATGGGCAGCTGGGTCCAGTTCGGCCCGCCGAGGCGGGTGAGCTGGGTGTCCAGGTAGGAGAAGAGGCGGCCCTGCAGGAGCGGGTCGTTGGTGACGTCGATGCCGGGCACGAGGTTGGCCGGGTTGAAGGCCACCTGCTCCGTCTCCGCGAAGTAGTTCGACGGGTTGGCGTTCAGCGTCATGAGGCCGAGGGGCTGCACGGGGACGAGCTCCTCCGGGACCAGCTTCGTGGGGTCGAGCAGGTCGATCCCCTCGAACATCTGCTCCTCGTTGTCCTCGAACACCTGCACGCCGAGCTCCCACTCGGGGAAGGCACCGGCCTCGATCGCATCGGCGAGGTCACGGCGGTGGTAGTCCGGGTCCGCGCCGTTGGTGATCAGCGCCTCCTCCCACGTCACCGAGTGGACACCGAGCTTGGGCTTCCAGTGGAACTTGACCAGCACGGTGGAGCCGTCCGCCGCGATGAGGCGGTAGGTGTGGACGCCGAAGCCCTCCATCATCCGGAAGGAGCGCGGGATGCCGCGGTCGGACATGTTCCAGATGGTGTGGTGCTGCGCCTCGGTGTGCAGGGAGACGAAGTCCCAGAACGTGTCGTGCGCGGACTGCGCCTGCGGGATCTCCCGGTCCGGGTGCGGTTTCACCGAGTGCACCACGTCCGGGAACTTGATGGCGTCCTGCACGAAGAACACGGGCATGTTGTTGCCCACCAGGTCCCACGTGCCCTCGTCCGTGTAGAACTTGGTGGCGAAGCCGCGGGTGTCGCGGGCCAGATCCATGGAGCCGCGGGAGCCGGCCACGGTGGAGAAGCGGACGAACACCTCCGTCTCCTTGTCCTTGGCGAAGAGCCCGGCCCGGCTGATCTTCGCGGCGGTGCCGTAGCCGCGGAACACGCCGTGGGCACCGGCGCCGCGGGCGTGGACCACGCGCTCGGGGATGCGCTCGTGGTCGAAGTGGCTGAGCTTCTCCCGCAGGTGGTGGTCCTGCAGCAGGGTGGGGCCGCGACGGCCGGCCTTGAGGGAGTGGTCCGAGTCGGGCAGGCGCACGCCGTGGGCGGTGGTCAGGAACGGGCATCCCTGGGCCATGGCGGCCGGGTCTGCGCCGGTCTCCTGGCCGGTGGGGGAGACCGTGGCCGGCCCCTTCTGGTCCGGGGCCGGAACGGCCACGGGCTGGTCCGGATGGGTGAGGGCCGTGTGCTCCTCGAGGTCGGGGGTGATCGGGCCCGGCGTGCCGGGGATGTCGGGCTGCTGGGTGGTCATCGCGTCTGCTCCTGTGGTGTCGACGTGCCGCGCGGTGTCGCGCGGATCCAGTCGGACGACGACGGCGGCCCGCACGGGCCGACGTCGTGCCCACCTTCCAGCGTGGCGGCTGGCCGCGGCGCTGACCAGGGGTGACGGCCACCACCGGGAGGGGCGTGGCTACCCTGGGGGCATGAGGATCAGCGTCGGACAGTTCGGGCCCGTGGGCGACGTCGAGGCGAACCTGGCCGTGATGGCCCGCCTCGCCGCCCGCGCCGCGGGCCAGGGGGCGGACCTCCTGGTGCTGCCCGAGGAGGCCATGCTCGGGGCCCGCGAGGTGGGGGAGGAGTTCCCCGACGCCGTCGCCGCGGCCTGGGAGCCGTTCGCCGCGGGCCTGGCCGCGCTGGCGCGTGAGCACGGGATCGCCGTCGTCGCGGGCGGCTACGAGCCGGGACCGGACCGGCGTCCCTACAACACGCTGCTGGCGGTGGGCGCGGACGGCGCCCGGCTGGGCGCGTACCGCAAGCTCCACCTCTACGACGCGTTCGCGCATCGCGAGTCGGACCGGATCAGCCCCGGCGACGGCGGCGTCGCGGCGATCGAGCTCGGCGGGCTCCGCCTGGGCCTGCTCACCTGCTACGACCTGCGCTTCCCCGAGCTGTCCCGGCGCCTCGCGGTGGAGGGCGCGGACGTGCTCGTGATCCCCGCGGCGTGGTTCTCCGGCGAGCACAAGGTGGAACACTGGCGCACCCTGCTCAAGGCCCGCGCCGTGGAGAACACCGTGTGGGTGGCCGCGGCGGACACGTGCTCGGACGGCACCGTGGGCCACTCGATGATCGTGGACCCGCTGGCGCTGCCCGTCGCCGAGCTCGGCGACGAGCGGGAGGCCGTGGTGACCGCGGAGGTCACCCGCGAGCGGATCGACGAGGTCCGGGAGTTCCTCCCCTCGCTCGCCAACCGCCGCACCGACGTCCTCTGAGCCGCCCCCGCCCGGCGGACGGGTCACCATTACCCCCTCGGGCTGGGAAAAGCCTAAAATCACGTCAGACGTGCAACCAGACGGGCGCCCTGGCGCCCGGAACGCGCCCCGCCCGGGGCGGGACGGGAGATCAGAGATGACCATCAACGCCGACGGCAGCCACGCCGTCCAGCCCCACACCGCGAACGCCCACACCGCCCCGGCCCGCCCCGTGCGCCACGCCGTGGTGGAGCAGGAGGTGCTTGAGCCGCTGCGCCCGGTGGACGGCTGGGGCTTCACCAACCGCGTCATCCTCGTCTCGGTGCTCGTCGTGATCATCGGCGACGTCGTGCGTGTGCTCACCGGCGGCCTGGGTGATCCCAACGGCTCCGTGGCGCTGGGCGAGACCGGCCGCGGCTGGGTCGTGCTGGTGCAGTCGTTCATGTTCGGCCTGGTGGGCGGCGCCCTGGCGGGCGCGGCCGGCTACCTGATCGTGCTGCTGATGGGCGGGGCCGCCCGCTCCGTCGTGCGCTACGTGGTCGGTGGCGTGGTCGGCGGCTTCCTCGGCGCCGTGGGCGTCTTCGCGGTGTTCTCCAACACCGTCCTCTACGGGTCGGGCCTGCACCTGTTCTGGATGCTGCCGGTGGCCGGCCTGCTCGGCGGCCTCTGGGCGGGCGTCGTCTCCTCCCGCCGCTGATCCCCGCAGCCGGCGCCTCGGGCGCCGGGCACAGAGAAAGGCCCCGGGTCCGGCTCTCGCCGGGCCCGGGGCCTTCTCCGTCATCACTCGCACCTTCGATGAGGTGGCTTCAGCCTACGAACTCGCCTTGGGCTTTCCAGGGGAGTCGGCTGGGCGTTCCCTGGGAGTGTCGGTCGCCCCGAGTAAGTGCGCCAGTTCGTCGGTGGCGGCGACGAGGGCCGCCCCGCACCGATCCGCCAGCTCGTCCGTGCAGCGGTAGGCCGGCACGAGCGTGCTGAGCGCACCGACCACCGTGCCCGCCACGCTGATGGGGGCGGACAGCGAGGTGACGTCCTTCTCCACGGAACGGGTGCGCAGCGTGTAGTCCCCTGCGGCCACGCTGCCGCGCAGGGCGTCGCCCACGGCCGTGCCCGCCAGGGGGACGGTGCGTCCGACCCAGTTCGTGTGGCGGACCGAATGCGTGCCCTCCACGATCGCCAGGTAGACGGCGGAGTCCGGAGGGGTCGTCACCGAGAGGTAGACGGATTCCCCCGTGGCGGCCACGACGTTGTCCATCGGCCCGCGGGCCAGCTGCACGAGCGAGTCCCGGGAGAAGGCCCGCGCCCCGAGCTGGATGAGGCGCACGCCGGGGCGGTAGGCGCCGTCGTCGTCGCGGGCCACGAAGCCGGATCCCTCGAGGCTGCGCAGCAGGCGCAGCGCCGTGGACGCCGGCAGCTCCGTGGCGCGGGCGGCCTCGGTCAGGCTCAGCCGAGGCTGCTCGGTGACGGCGGCGAGCAGGTCCAGGGCCCGGTCCACGGTGCGCGTCGAGGCGGTGGGGGTGGTGGTCATGAGAGGGAGCGTAACGGGTGCGGGACGCGCGGATCGGGCTTGCGCGTGAGCCGAGTCACTGTTTCAATGTTCGGAAAGTGCATGCCGAGCCGTGAAATCACCGGGGCCACCCGTCCCGGCGGCGCACGCACCCCGTCGAGAGGAACTGCCATGGCCGAGGGCTTCACCCAGCACGACCCGTCCCGCACCATCCGCGCCCCGCGCGGCACCGAGCTCTCCGCCAAGTCCTGGCAGACCGAGGCCCCGCTGCGGATGCTCATGAACAACCTGGACCCCGAGGTCGCCGAGCGTCCCGAGGACCTCGTCGTCTACGGCGGCACCGGCCGCGCGGCCCGCTCCTGGGAGGCCTACGACGCCATCGTCGCCACCCTCAAGGACCTCGAGGAGGACGAGACCCTCCTGGTGCAGTCCGGCAAGCCGGTGGGCGTGTTCCGCACCAACAAGTGGGCCCCGCGCGTGCTGATCGCCAACTCCAACCTCGTGGGCGACTGGGCCACGTGGCCGGAGTTCCGCAAGCTCGAGGCCGAGGGCCTCATGATGTACGGCCAGATGACCGCCGGCTCTTGGATCTACATCGCCACCCAGGGCATCCTGCAGGGCACCTACGAGACCTTCGCCGCGATCGGCCGCAAGAAGTACGACGGCACCCTCAAGGGCACCCTCACCCTGACCGGCGGCTGCGGCGGCATGGGCGGTGCCCAGCCCCTGGCCGTCACCCTCAACGGGGGCGTCTGCCTGATCGTGGACGTCTCGGAGGACCGCCTGCGCCGCCGCATGGGCAAGCGCTACCTGGACGAGGTGGTGACGGACATCGACAAGGCCGTCGAGCGCGTCATGCAGGCCAAGCGCGACGGCGAGGCCGTCTCCGTGGGCCTCGTGGGCAACGCCGCCGAGGTGTTCCCCGAGCTGCTCGAGCGCCAGAAGGCCGGCACCGTCGAGATCGACATCGTCACCGACCAGACCTCCGCGCACGACCCGCTGTCCTACCTGCCGATCGAGATCGACGAGAAGGACTGGCACGCCGAGGCCGAGGCCGACCCGGACACCTTCACCAAGAAGGCCCAGGAGTCCATGGCCCGCCAGGTCGAGGCCATGGTCGGCTTCCAGGACATCGGCGCCGAGGTGTTCGACTACGGCAACTCCATCCGCGACGAGGCCCGCAAGGCCGGCTACTCCCGCGCGTTCGAGTTCCCGGGCTTCGTCCCGGCCTACATCCGCCCGCTGTTCTGCGAGGGCCTCGGCCCGTTCCGCTGGGCCGCGCTCTCCGGCGACCCGGAGGACATCCGCGTGACCGACGAGGCCCTGAAGGAGCTGTTCCCCGAGAACGAGCACCTGCACCGCTGGCTCGACGGCGCCGCCGAGTTCGTGGAGTTCGAGGGCCTGCCGGCCCGCATCTGCTGGCTGGGCTACGGCGAGCGCCACCAGGCCGGCCTGCTCTTCAACCAGCTCGTGGCCGAGGGCAAGGTCAAGGCGCCGATCGTGATCGGCCGCGACCACCTCGACTCCGGCTCCGTGGCCTCCCCGTACCGCGAGACCGAGTCCATGCTGGACGGCTCCGACGCGATCGCCGACTGGCCGCTGCTGAACGCCCTGACCGCCACCTCCTCCGGCGCCACCTGGGTGTCGGTCCACCACGGCGGCGGCGTCGGCATCGGCCGGTCCATCCACGCCGGCCAGGTGGGCGTTGCCGACGGCACCGAGCTGGCCGCGGCCAAGCTCGAGGCGCTGCTCACCAACGACCCCGGCATGGGCGTCATCCGCCACGTCGACGCCGGCTACTCCCGCGCCGCCGAGGTGGCGAAGGAGCGCGGCGTCCGTGTGCCCATGGAGGCCACGATCCGGGACTGACCCCGGTCACGTCGCCGGACGACGGTGCCGCCGCGCCGTCGCCGTCCGACGACTTCACCGCCGCGAGCCGGACGGGCGCCCGCCCGTCCGGCTCGCGATCGAAAGGACACCACGATGGACTCGTCCCGCCCCGCAGACCACGAGCTGCACACCGACACCACCGCGATGGCCGCGATCGAGGCCGACGCGCCCCGCCCGCCGGCGCGCTGGCGCATGATCGTCTACTCGGCGATCGGCATCGTCATGTTCTTCGTGCCCGTCACGATCAACGGGGCGAGCTCCATCCCCCTGGACCACCTGGTGACCTGGGTGCGCGGGCTGCTCGGCCCGGCCGACCGCTGGGTGGGCCTGGCCATCATCGCCGCCGGCGCCGTGTACCCGTTCGCCTCGGGCCGCTGGCGGACCAGCACCACGCGGACGGTCTTCGCCCTCCTCGCCGTGCTCGGCCTGGTCGCCTCGGCGATGGTCGTGTTCGGCGTGGGCCCGAGCTGGATCCTGGACAAGAGCATCGGCCCGTTCCTGATGGACAAGCTCGTGGTGCCCGTGGGCCTGATCGTCCCCATCGGCGGCGTCTTCCTGGCCCTCGTGATCGGCTACGGCCTCATGGAGTTCGTGGGCGTCTACCTGCGCCCGGCCATGCGGCCGATCTGGCGCGTGCCCGGTCGCGCCGCCGTCGACGCCGTGGCCTCCTTCGTGGGCTCCTACGCCCTGGGTCTGCTGCTGACGAACCGCATGTACACCGGCGGCCGCTACACGGCCCGCGAGGCGGCGATCATCGCCGTCGGCTTCTCCACGGTGTCCGCCACCTTCATGGTGATCGTCGCCAAGACGCTGGGCCTGATGGACATCTGGCTCTGGTACTTCTTCGGCACCCTCGTGGTGACGTTCGTGGTCACGGCCATCACCGTGCGCATCCCGCCGCTGAGCCGCATCCCGGACGAGGTGTACCCCGGCGCGGTGCACTCGCCCGAGCAGGCCGTCACCCGGGACCGCTTCCGCGTGGCCCTGCGCGCCGCCGAGCAGACCCTCGCCGAGGCCCCGTCCCTGCCGAAGAACATCTGGGTCAACTTCCGGGACGGCCTCGTGATGGTGCTCCAGATCCTGCCCTCCATCATGTCCGTGGGCCTGATCGCCCTGGTCCTGGCCACCTACACGCCCGTGTTCGAGTGGATCGGCGTGATCTTCTACCCGCTGTTCTGGGCGCTCGGCTACTCCGACCCCGGCCTGCTGGCCTCGGCCTCCGCCACCTCGATCGCCGAGATGTTCATCCCGGCCACGATGGCGGCCGGTCACGAGGACCTCGTCGCCCGGTTCGTGATCGGCGTCGTCTGCGTCTCCGCGATCATCTTCTTCTCCGCGGTGGTTCCTGCCATCCTGGCCACGGACATCCCCGTGAAGATGTGGCACCTCCTGGTGATCTGGGTCGAGCGCGTGGCGCTCACCATCGTGCTGGCCACGCCGCTGGCCCACCTGGTGGCCGCGCTCACCTGAGGCCCGCCCCACCGCCCCACCCCCGTCCGTCCCGCAGAGAGGCCCCCATGCGCTCCACGCTCATCACCGACATCGCCGAGCTGACCACCGTCGACCCCGAAGGGCGGGTGCTCACGGACGCGGCCGTCGTCGTCGAGGACGAGCGCATCGCCTGGATCGGCCCCGCCGCGGACGCCCCGGACGCGGACGACCGGGTGTCCGTCGAGGGGCGCGCCGTGCTGCCCGGCTGGGTGGACTCCCACACGCACCTCGTGTTCGACGGGGACCGCTCCGCCGAGTTCGAGGCCCGCATGGCGGGCGAGTCCTACGCGGCCGGCGGCATCGGCGTGACCACCGCCGCCACCCGTGCCGCCTCGGACGACCGCCTGGCCGAGCTGGTCCGCGGCCGGGTGGCCGACGCGGTGGCCGGCGGCACCACCTACCTCGAGACCAAGACCGGCTACGGGCTCACCGTGGAGGAGGAGGCGCGCCACGCGCGCCTGCTGGCCGGGCTGCGCGAGGAGGGCCTCGTGGACGAGGTGACCTTCCTCGGCGCCCACCTCGTGCCCCCAGGCCGGGACGCGGAGGACTACCTCGACGACGTCGTCGGACCGATGCTCGAGGCCGTGCGCGAGCACGCGGGCTGGGTGGACGTGTTCTGCGACACCGGCGCCTTCGACGCCGAGCAGACCCGCCGCGTGCTCGCGGCGGGCGTGGCGGCGGGACTGGGCGTGCGCCTGCACGGCAACCAGATCGAGCAGGGCCCGGGCGTGGGCGTGGCCGTGGAGTTCGGCGCCGCCTCCGTGGACCACGTCAACCACCTCTCCGACGCGGACGTCGAGGCCCTGGCCGGCACCTGGACCGGCTGGGACCGCGCCTCGGCCACCGGCACGCCCGGCACCGTGGCCGGCTGCCTGCCCGCGTGCGACCTGTCCACCCGCGCCCCGCTGGCGCCCGCGCGTCGCCTGCTCGACGCCGGCATCGAGGTCTCCCTGGCCTCGAACTGCAACCCGGGCACCAGCTACACCACGTCCATGAACTTCAACGTGGGCACCG
Organism: Micrococcus sp. HG099; assembly: GCF_024723355.1. Lineage (NCBI taxonomy): Bacteria > Bacillati > Actinomycetota > Actinomycetes > Micrococcales > Micrococcaceae > Micrococcus > Micrococcus sp. HG099. The sequence continues at coordinate 14,956 of NZ_JANQCJ010000017.1, forward strand.
CGGTGCTGCAGATGCACCTGACCCTCGCCGAGGCCGTGCGCGCCGCCACCCTCGGTGGGGCCCTCGGCCTGCGGACGCAGGACCGGGTCGGCAGCCTCGAGGTCGGCAAGCGCGCCGACCTGCACGTGCTCGACGCCCCCGCCGCCATCCACCTGGCCTACCGCCCCGGCATGCCGCTGACCCACGCGGTCTGGCGTGCCGGCCGCCGGGCCGTCTGATCGACCGACAGCAAGGAGAACGCATCACCATGACCACCCCTCCCGTCACCGTCACGCTCGGCACGTCCGGGGCCACCCTGGACGACGTCGTCGCCGTGGCCCGCCACGACGCCCGCGTGGTGCTCGCCGACGACGTGCTCGAGACCGTCGGCGCGGTGCGCCGCCACGTCGAGGCGCTGGCCGAGGCCGAGACGCCCACCTACGGCGTGTCCACCGGCTTCGGCGCGCTCGCGGACAAGCACATCCCGCTCGAATCCCGCGCGCAGCTGCAGAAGTCGCTGATCCGCTCCCACGCCGCCGGCATGGGCCCCGTGGTGGAGCGCGAGGTCGTCCGCGCGCTGATGTTCCTGCGCGCCACCACGCTGGCCTCCGGCCGCACGGGCGTGCGCCCCGTGGTGGTCGAGACCTTCGTGGCCATGCTCAACGCGGGCATCACCCCCGCCGTGCGCGAGTTCGGCTCCCTGGGCTGCTCCGGCGACCTCGCCCCGCTCTCCCACGTGGCCCTGGCGCTGATGGGCGAGGGCGACGTCGTCGGGGAGGACGGCGCGCTGCGTCCGGCCGGCGAGGCGCTCGCCGAGGCCGGGATCGAGCCGGTCGAGCTGCGGGAGAAGGAGGGCCTGGCCCTCGTCAACGGCACCGAGGGCATGCTCGGCATGCTGATCATGGCCCTAGCGGACCTCGACGACCTCGCCGACACCGTGGACCTCACCGCCGCCATGTCCGTGGAGGCACTGCTCGGCACCGACCGCGTGTTCGTGCCGGAGCTGCACCTGCCGCTGCGCCCCCACCCGGGCCAGGCGACCTCCGCCGACCGGATGCTGAAGATCCTGGCGGGCTCGCCGATCGTGGCCAGCCACAAGGAGGGCGACTCCCGCGTGCAGGACGCCTACTCGCTGCGCTGCGCCCCGCAGGTGGCCGGCGGCCTGCGCGACACCCTCGCGTACGTGCGCACCGTGGCCGAGCGCGAGCTCGCCGCCACCGTGGACAACCCGGTGGTGCTCGACGACGGCCGGGTGAGCTCGAACGGCAACTTCCACGGGGCGCCCGTGGCGTACGTGCTGGACTTCCTGGCCATCCCGGTGGCCGACGTCGCCAGCATGTCCGAGCGCCGCACCGACCGCATGCTGGACCCGGCCCGCTCGCACGGGCTGCCCGCGTTCCTCGTGGACGACCCGGGCGTGGACTCCGGCATGATGATCGCCCAGTACACGCAGGCCGGGCTCGTCTCGGACATGAAGCGCCTGGCCGTGCCCGCGTCCGTGGACTCCATCCCGTCCTCCGCGATGCAGGAGGACCACGTCTCCATGGGCTGGCACGCCGCCCGCAAGCTGCGCTCGGCCGTGGAGAACTTCCGCCGCGTGCTCGCCGTCGAGCTCGTGGCCGCCGCCCGCGCGATCGAGCTGCGCGCCCCGCTGCAGCCCTCCGCCGCGACCGGCGCCGCCGTCCGCGTGATCCGTGAGGCCGGTGTCCCCGGCCCCGGCCCGGACCAGTACATGGCCCCGCAGCTGGCCGCCGCCGAGCAGGCCCTGCGCGACGGGTCCGTGCTGGCCGCCGTGGCGGAGACGCTCGCGGGCGTGTCCGCCGACGCCGAGCCGCAGGACCTGGCCGAGGAATCTGAGGGCGCCGAGGCCGAGGGGCACTGACGCCGCCGAGTGCTCAGACGCCATAGAGTGGTCACGACATGCCGCGTGCGCCTGCACGAGACGGCGTGTCGTGACCACTCCGTGTGTGGGCGGCCCTCCCGGCTCAGGCCGGTCGGTCCCGGCTCAGGCCGCCAGGTCCACGTCTTTCGTCTCCTTCATGACCAGGCCGGTCAACCCGGTGAGGCCGCCGATCACCATGAGGTAGATCGGGAACGCGCTGGTCCAGCCCTGCGCCGTCAGCCACGTGATCAGGTACGGCGCTGTGCCGCCGAAGATCGCGGTGGCCAGCGAGAGCATGGTGGCCACGCCCTTGGCGCGCACCGCCGTGGGCAGCGCCTCATCCGAGACCACTGGCTCCTGGTCGGGGGCGGACGTGGCCTGCAGGTCCCCGCGATCTCCGTGGACGACCAGCTGGAGAGGCTGGAGGTGCGGCGGTCGCTCGAGGCGCTGGCCGTGGGACTGGCCTGCTCGCGGGCGGACGAGGAGCAGCTGGCCGCCGTCGCGGCCCACGTCCGGCACCTGCGCACGGTGGAGGACCTGGCGGCGTACGTCGCGGCCGTCGGGCGCTCGCACGAACTCCTGCGCACGATCGCGAACAACCGCTATCTCGCCGATTCCCTGGTCCCGCTCCAGGGGCTCTCCCGGCGGTTCTGGCTCGCCACCACGCAGGGCCTGCCCGACGAGGTCGAACGCGGCCGGGCGTTCTACGTCCCGGCGCTGGAGGCGGTGACCCGGAGGGACTCGGCAGGAGCCCGGGCCGGGGTGCTGGCCCTGCACGACTTCCTGGCGCGCTCAGCGCTGGACTACGCCGCCCGACGCGCGGCCCACGGCAGCGCCGAGCCCCCGGCCCCGTGGGCGGCGGGACGCTGAGGCGCGCGGCCCCCCGCGCCTGAATGGACCCCCGGCCCGCTTCAGGCCAGCAGCGACGCGTCCGTCCGGTGACGGCTGACGATGGTGTGGATCAGCCGGGCCGCGGCCTTCGCCGTGCGGCCGTCCACGTCCAGGGCGGGGTTGAGCTCCACGACGTCGGCCAGGGCCAGCTTCCCGGACTGGGTGGCCTCCAGCGTGCACGCGTGGATCACCTCGTACGGCACGCCGAAGCCGGCCGGTGCGCTCACCCCCGGGGCGACGGCGGCCGGCAGCACATCCAGGTCGATCGTCAGGTAGAGCACGTCCACGGCGGTGATGAAGCCGCGCACGAACCGGCGGACGTTCGTGACGTCCGCGGTCTGCGACTGCTCGTCCGTGAGCCACGTGACCCCGTGCTCGCGGGCCGTGTCGAACAGGACACGGGTGTTGTTGGCCTCGCTGATGCCCACCACCGCGTAGGAGAGCTGATGCTCCGCCCCCTCCGCGTCGCGCAGCGCCTGCAGGAACGGGGTGCCGGAGCTGGGCCGCGGCGCCTCACGCAGGTCGAAGTGCGCGTCCAGGTTGAGGATGCCCACGCGTGTGCCCGCACCCACGCGCGTGGACCCGGTCAGGCCCGTGATCGAGGCGTAGGCGGTCTCGTGCCCGCCGCCGAGCACCACGGCCAGGTCGTGGGCGTTCAGCAGCCCGCTGACCACCGTGCCCAGCTCGGCCTGGCCGGCCTCGAGCTCGCCCGGGGCGTCGTCGTCGCCGCGGTCCACGGACACGTCGCCAGCGTCCACGAGCGCGCCCGTGCCCTCGAGGTACGCGAGGGAGGCGAGCGCACCGCGCAGCGCCTCCGGGCCGTCCTCGGCGCCCACGCGGCCGTGGTTGCGGCGCACGCCCTCGTCCGAGGCGAAGCCGATCAGCGCCGTGGAGCGCTGCGCCGGTGACGCGGCTCCCGACGACGCACCCCCGGCTCCGGGGCCGCGCGTCGTCGTCGTGGGCTCACCGCGGCCGTCGGCGGGGCGGACGACCTGGTGCCAGCGCAGGTGTTCGGGGGCGTCGCCGTCGGTGCGGCCGGCCCAGGCGGAGGAGAGGGAGGGGGAGGGGAGCTCGGAGGTCATGGGCCCATCCCACGCCATCGACGGACGAGTGCGCAACGAAGACCGGACGACGCTCGACACGGGGCGTCGCCCGCCTAGCGGTCCAGTTCCTGGCGCCGCGAGCTGATCACGCCGGTGACGAAGCCGGCGAGGTTGAGCCCGCCGTGGAAGCGGGCGTGCTCGATCTTCACACAGCGGTCCATCACGATCTCCAGGCCCGCGGCCTCGGCCTGACGCGCGGCGTCCTCGTTCCAGATGCCCAGCTGCAGCCACACGGTCCGGGCGCCCACGCGGGCGGCGTCCGCCACCACCTCGGGGGCGTCGGAGGACTTGCGGAACACCTCCACGAGGTCCGGGGTGACGGGCAGGTCGTCCAGCGAGGCGTACACGCGGTGGCCGAGGATCTCCTGGCCTGCCGCGGCGAGCACGGGATTCACGAAGTAGACGTCGTACGTGGTCGAGCTCAGCAGGTACGTGGCCACGAAGTAGGACGCACGGGCCGGCTTGTCCGAGGCGCCCACGATCGCGATCGAGCGGGTGCGCCGCAGGATCGCCAGGCGCTCGGGGGCGCTGGGACCGGTCCAGGTGCGCTCGGGATGGGTGGCGCTCATGGCTCAGGCCTCCTGCTCTGCGGGGACGACGGCGCCGTCGCGGGTGCGGCCGGTGGCCTCGGTCAGGGCCTGGTCCAGGTCCCAGAGGATGTCCTCGAGGTCCTCGATGCCCACCGAGATGCGGATCAGGTCCGCCGGGATGCCCGCAGCCACGAGCTGCTCGGCGGTGAGCTGCTGATGGGTCGTCGTGGCGGGGTGCAGCACCAGCGTCTTCGCGTCGCCGATGTTGGCCAGGTGGGAGGCCAGCTGCAGCGCGGAGATGAAGCGCGACGCCGTCGCGCGCCCGGCCTCCGGACCGGAGGCGCCGTCGTCGGTGTCCGTGGCCGCCGGGGCCACGCCGAAGCTGAACACCGAGCCGACGCCCCGGGGCAGCAGCTGCTGCGCGCGGGCGTGGTGCGGGTGGTCGGGCAGGCCGGCGTAGCGGACCCAGGAGACGCGCGGGTCCTCGTCCAGCCAGGTGGCGACGGCGCGGGCGTTGGCGAGGTGGGCGTCCATGCGCGGGGCCAGCGTCTCGACGCCGAGCAGCAGCTGGAACGCCGACTGCGGGGCCAGCGACGGGCCGAAGTCGCGCAGCTGCTCCGAGCGGAGCTTGGTGAGGAAGCCGTACTCGCCGAAGTTGCCCCACCAGGAGACGCCGCCGTACGAGGGCACGGGCTCGGTCATGGACGGGAACTTGCCGTTGTCCCACGGGAAGCGGCCGGACTCCACCACGACGCCACCGAGTGTGGTGCCCTGCCCGCCGAGGAACTTCGTGGCCGAATGGATGACGATGTCCGCGCCGTGCTCAATCGGCCGGATCAGGTAGGGCGGGGTGAGGGTCGCATCCACGACGAGCGGCACGCCGTGCCGGTGGGCGACGTCGGCCAGGCCCGGCAGGTCCACGACGTCACCGGAGGGGTTGGCGACGATCTCCGTGTAGACCGCCTTGGTGTTGGGCTGGAGGGCGGCCTCGAAGTCCGCGGCCTCGGCGGAGTCCACGAACGTGGTCTCGACGCCGAACCGGCGCAGGGAGACGTCCAGCTGGGTGATCGTGCCGCCGTAGAGCTTCGAAGACGCCACGATGTGGTCGCCGGCCCCGGCGAGGGCTGCGAAGGTGACGAACTCGGCGGCCATGCCGGACGCCGTCGCGACGGCCCCGATCCCGCCCTCGAGCGTGGCGACCCGCTCCTCGAACGCGGCGACCGTGGGGTTGCCGATCCGCGAGTAGATGTTGCCGTACTTCTGCAGCGCGAAGAGGTTCGCGGCGTCCTCGGCGGACTCGAACACGAACGAGCTGGTCTGGTGGATCGGCACGGCGCGGGAGCCGTGGACGGCGTCCGGGACGGCGCCGGCGTGTAGCGCCTGGGTGCGGAAGCCGAACTCGTGGTCAGCCACGGGGGTCCTTTCGGTGGAGACTTCGGGACAGTCCGACCCATTGTCCCGGGCGAGGTGCGCCGGGGGCAGGGTGGGCACGTCGCGGAGCGTCACGCGAGGCCGGCCGCACCCCGGAGGCACGAACGCCCCGGCCCCGGAGGTCCGGGGGCGGGGCGTGGGTGCGTGAGGGTCAGGCCTGTGCGGGGCCGCGCCGGCCCGCCCAGGCCCCGAGGACCAGGGCGACGACGAGCACGCCGACGCCCGCGAGGCGCACGCCCCAGCCGCCGTCGGCGGACTGGATGCTGTAGACGACGGCGGCCACGAACGTGACCACGGCGGCGATGCCGGAGCTCACGGGCACGGACTGCTCGCCGCGGGGGCGGGCGGAGGTGAACGTCCAGGCGAGGACGAAGGCGCTGACCGCGACGACGGCCAGGAGGGCGAGAAGGAGCGCGTTCATCGGCGGAGCTCCATCACGATCTCGGCGCACGAGCCGAAGCCGAGCAGCGTCCAGACGTTGCCCCCGAGGAACCCGGAGATGCGGGCGGCGTCCTGCTTCTGCTGGGCGGTCATCCGGAACGAGGGGATGGCCTTGGCCCAGGACGCGCCGTTGGCCTTCCGCTTCAGCTCATTGGCTTGGTACTGGACCGTCTTCACGGCAGCATTGTAGGCGCCGCCGAGCCGGTCCACGGCTCGCCGGACGGTCGCAGACCGCTGGGCGACCGAGACGATGCTCTTGGTGACCTTGGCCAGCTTCACGGGCGTGAAGGTGATCGCGAGCTCCGCCGCGCACCGCGCGCCCCGTGCGTCGTGTGCGCTGCGATTCGGGTGAGTTGTCGGAGGTGGATCGGGCTTCCACCTCCGAGAAGTCACCCGAAACGGGGAGCCGGGGGACGGCCCCGCCCGACCGCACCGACGACCTGGAGGACTCCCGTGACCCACGAGACCGCCGACGCCCTCGCCCCCCGCGTGCCCGCCGAGCTCGCCCGGGACGTGATCGCCCTGCGCCGCGAGCTGCACGCCCACCCCGAGCTGGACCTGCACCTGCCGCGCACCCAGGCCGCCGTCCTCGATCGGCTCGCGCCCCTCCAGGAGCGCGCCGGCCAGGACGCGCGCACCGGCGGGCCCGCGCTCGAGGTGAGCACGGGCCGGGAGCTGAGCTCCGTCGTCGTCGTGCTGCGCGGCGCCAAGCCGCTGCCGGCGGGCACCCGGCGGCCCGTGGTGCTGCTGCGCGGGGACATGGACGGGCTGCCCGTCACCGAGCTGACCGGGCTGGACTGGGCGCCGCCGACGCCGGGGACCATGCACGCGTGCGGCCACGACCTGCACACCGCCGGGCTCTACGGCGCGCTCGCGTGGCTCGTGGAGCGGCGGGACGAGCTGACCGCGGACGTGATCGGCATGTTCCAGCCCGGCGAGGAGACCGACGGCGGCGCCGCCCGGATGATCGACGAGGGGCTGCTCGAGGCCGCCGGGCCTCACCCGGATGCGGCCTACGCGATCCACGTGTACGCGGGCAAGTACCCGCACGGGGCGGTGGTCTCGCGGGCCGGGGCGATTCAGGCCGGGTGCGACGACCTGATCGTCACGGTGCGCGGCCGCGGCGGGCACGGCTCCGTGCCGCACCTCGCCCAGGACCCCGTGCCGGTGGCGGCCGAGATGGTGCTCGCGCTGCAGTCCCTCGTGGCGCGGCAGTTCGACGCGTTCGACCCCGTGGTGGCGACGGTCGGGCACCTGAGCGCGGGCTCGGCGGCGAACATCATCCCCGACACGGCCACGCTCGCCATCACCCTGCGGACGTTCTCCGCCGACGCGCGGGAGCGGCTGGTGCCGGCGGTGCGGCGCATGGTGGACGGGATCGCCGCCGCGCACGGGATGTCCGCCGAGGTGCGGGCCGACTGCGCGTTCCCCGTGACCGTGAACGACGGCGAGAAGGTGGACTTCGCGCGCGGCGTCGTCGAGGACCTGTACGGGGCCGAGGCGTGGCAGGAGCTGCCCGAGCCGGAGCCGGGCAGCGAGGACTTCTCCGAGGTCCTGGCCCGCGTCCCCGGCGCGTACCTGCTCCTGGGGGCGGTGCCGCCCGGCGTGGATCCCGAGACCGCCGAGGGCAACCACTCCCCGCGGGCCGTGTTCGACGACGCCGTCCTGCCCCGGGCCGTGGAGGTGCTGGCCGAGCTGGCCCTGCGCACCCCGCCCGTGCCGGAGGGCTGAGCGGGGGAGGGGGGCTCCCGTCAGGGCGCGTTTCGGGTGACTTCTCGGAAGTGAAAGGGCCCCTCACCTCCGAGAAGTCGCCCCGAACGCGCCACGGGGGCCGAGCCGACGCCGGACGAGCCCGATCACGCGGATGAACCCCTCCCGCAGGTCCTCCTGAGTGCAGCGCAGCGGCAGCCAGTCCAGCTCCAGGCAGTACGCCTCCCGGCGGGCATCCCGCGCCTGCTGCTCGGGCGTCCGGTGGGCGGCGCCGTCGTACTGCAGCGCGATCCGCGCGTCGCGATAGCCCAGGTCCGCCTCGGGCGAGCGCGGATCGGAGGGGTCGACGGCGATCTGCAGCTCCGGCTCGGGGAGTCCGGCGCGGATCAGGGCCAGGCGCAGCCGCGTCTCGGGCGCCGAGTCCGCCCCGACGCGCACGTCCGCCAGGGCCTCGCGCGCCCGGCGGATGCCGTGGCGGCCGGCGTGCCGGCCCAGGGCCGCGTCCAGGAGCGCGGGGGTGGTGGCCGGAGGACGCCGGCCGTCCGGGTGCCACGGGTGATGGACCAGGTGGTCCCCGGCGACGACGAGCCAGTCCAGCTCCCACGGCCGCAGCAGGACCGCGAGATTCAGCCAGGTGCGCTCGGGCGACGTGACCCGCAGCCCGCCGCCGACCTGCCGGACTTCCCGGGGCGGCAGCCGGAGCCGATGCGTCACAACGCCGGGCAGCGCGGACCGGTGCTGCCGACGCCCGCGGTCGACCGTCAGGTGCAGCTCCTCAGATGCCTCGAGGCGGCGTGGCAGCGGGATGCCGTGCCACGCGGCCGCCGTCGTGTGGCTGATGACCCCTCCGGTGACACGGCAGAGTGCGGCGGCGCGGTCCCAGGTGAGCGCGGCCGGATCGGCGGCCGTGTAGACGCCGCGCCAGATGCGCTGCAGGTCGGCGGCGCGGGTGCGGTCCCAGGGGAGGCCGGCGTCGAGGAGCTCGTCGACGCCGAACGCCGCGTGGGCCAGGGCTAGGGGCAGGGGTGCGCGTGCGGTCATGCGGCCGAGCCTGACCGGATGCGCGGCGGCCGCGGGCGGGGGCGGTCCGATCCGTGGACCCCGGTCGGCCGGCGGTCGCCTGTGCAGGAGACGTGACGCGCGCGCGGGGCTGAACGGGGTTCCTGCCCCGGCCGGTTTTCGGGTGACTTCTCGGGGGTCCGTGGCCGCAGCACCTCCGGCAAGTCGCCCGAATCGCGGGGGTGGGGGTGGGGGTGGGGGCCGAGAGTGGGTGGGGAGACGGCTCAGGGCGTGCGGTCCACCGGCACCAGCTCGACGTCGGCCAGCCCGCCGTCCCGCACCACGGCCCGCATCAGCGTGCACACCGGCTGGCGCCGCCGGTCCGTGGGGGATCCCGGGTTGAGCAGGCGCAGCCCCGGGTTGGCGGTCTCCGGCCCGGCGACCGTGTCCCACGGGATGTGGCTGTGCCCGAACACCAGCACGTCCGCGTCCGGGAAGGCCTCGGCCATCCGGCGCTCGCGGCCGCGGGCGGCGCCGGTCTCGTGGACCATGGCGATCCTCACCCCGCTGATCTCCACGCGCGCCACCTCGGGCAGGCGGGCGCGCAGGGCGCCGTCGTCGTTGTTGCCCCACACGCCTACGAGCCGCCGCGAGCGCGCCTCGAGCTCATCCAGGACGGACTCCTCCACCCAGTCGCCGGCGTGGAGCACGACGTCGGCGCGCGCCACCTCGTCCCACACCTGGGCGGGCATGGCGCGGGCCCGGGGCGGGATGTGGGTGTCGGCAAGGAGGAGCAGGCGGGTCTCGGTGGTCATCGCGCCAGGTACGCCCCGATCCACGTGGCCAGGGGCAGCGCCACCATGAACACGGCCACGAAGCCGTAGACGAGGAGGCGGCCGACCCGCGTGCCGATGTTGATCGTGGTCCCCACGCCGTAGCCCGGGCGCTTGGCGGGGAACACGGTGGGGTCCTCGGGGTCGTCCTTCATGCCCAGCGGGGTCCACGTCTTGTCCTCGGCGAGCTCCTCCGGGGTGGGCCGGTGGCCCAGGTCCGCGGCGACGCCGTCCGCCCAGCGGGTCCACCGGCCCAGGGTCGCGCGCAGCGCCCCGAACACGCCGACCATCAGCGCCGTCAGGAGCAGCGGCATCAGCCACCAGGGCATCCGCCAGGCGCCGGCGGAGAGGACCTCGGCCGTCGTCGGGGCGGTCATGAGCAGGCTGAGCAGGGCGATCCAGCCCATCCCCTCGCGGACCCCGCGGTTCACCCCCTCCTGGCGGACCCGCCGCCAGGCGCTGGTGGCCCCGTGCACGCCGGTCATGGCCGGGATCATCGCGGCGATCAGGGCGAGGAACGCCGTCATCCCGAGCCCGAAGATCGGCGCGAACGCGACCGTCCCGAAGGTGGTGTCCTCCCAGCGGTCGGGACGGCCGTCGATCCCCCAGTGCACCGGCACCTGCTCCGGCAGCCCCGGGTACGCGACGACGGTCCACACCAGCAGCGCGACGCTCACCGCAGCGGTCAGCAGGTACGGCCACCACGGCCGGGCGCGGCCCTGTCGCAGCGCGGCCTCCTCGGCGGCGGGGACGGGCTCGGGCTCGGGCGCGGGGACGTAGCGGGCCATCAGCCCAGCGTATCCACAGGGACGGACGCTCCGGCCGCGGTCGGGCCCCGTGCCGCCGTCGGGCCGCGCACCCACGTCACCCCCGCGCCGGCGATTCGGGCGAGTTCTCGGAGGTCAAGGCGGCTCACACCTCCGACAACTCACCCGAAACGCGTAGGGGTGGGCCCGGCGCGGGGGTGGGTGCGGGTCCGGGGGTGGCTTGAGGACGGCGACGCCGACGTCCGCGCCGTCAGCCCAGCAGCGCGACGGCGCCCGGCACCGTCTCGACCTCCACCGCGGCTCCGCCGTGCGAGGCGGGCAGCACCTCGTCCCCGTCCGCGTACACGGGCACCCCGTCCGGCACGGCCACGCGCACCCGCCGGGCCCGCTCGGTGCGCAGCGGCCGCAGCAGCCGGTGGGCGCGCACGTAGACCAGGGGGAAGAGCAGGGCCAGGCCGGCGGTCGGCAGGGGCCCGACGACGGTCGCCTCCGCCCGTCCGTCGTCGAGGCGGGCGCCGGGGGCCAGAGGGATGCCGCCGCCGATCGTCGGGCCGTTCTGGACCGAGACGAGGGCGACGCGCTCGCGGCGCACGGGGCCGTCGTCGAGCCCGAGGCCCATCTCCACCGCCGCGAAGGCCCGCGCCTCGAGGCCGAGCGCGGCGAGGTAGCGCAGCGGCCCGGGCACCGCGCCGAGGGCGTTGGCGCGCGCGTTCACCCGCGCGTCGAAGCCGATGTTCACCGAGTTCGCGGCCCACTGGCGCTCCACGACGGCGCCGGCCTGGGTCACCGTCAGCCGCAGCGCGTCGATGCGGCGGACGGGCGCGGCGGGGTCCTCGAGGGCCCGCAGCACGGCCTCGAGGGCGGCGCCCGGATCGCGGCGGTGCAGGCCGGCGGCCCGGGCGAGGTCGTTGCCGGTGCCCGCCGGGACGATCCCCAGGGGCACCCGGCGACCCGTGGCCTCCGCGTGGTCGCAGACGAGCCCGACCCCGGCCGCGACCATCCCGTCCCCGCCGCGCACCACCACCGCGTCCACGCCGTCCGCGAGCGCCGTGCGGGCGGCGGCGAGCTGGGCGGCGTGGTCGGCGGGGTCGGGGACCGCGAGGTCGAGGGCGAGCCCCGGGTGGGTGCGCAGCCGCGCCTGGGCGCGGGTGAGGCTGCGACGCCGCCCGGCGTGGGGGTTGAGCAGCACGAGGACGCGGCGGCGGACGGCCGGGGCGCCGTCGTCGTCGGGGGAGCCGGGGGTCATGCGCCCAGGCTAGGCCGGGGCCGAGGGTCTCGGCGCGCACCCCTCTTCCCGGAGATTCGGGCGACTTGTCGGGGGTGCGGGGCCTTCACACCCCCGACAAGTCACCCGAATCTCCCTCGGCGGGGGCGGCTCGGGCGTCCGGCCGCCCCTGTGTGACACCGTGGGACGCCGCGATTCGGCCGCCGCCTCCGCAGCTCTCTAGCTTTGCCTCGTCCCCCGCCACGGCCCTCCGCCGCGGCCCGTCCTGCGAGAGGCAGCGTGATCCGCCATGGCCCACCCGGCTCCCCCCTCGGCTCCGCCGCTCGCGGCCTCGCCCGCCACCGCGGTCGACACCGCCGCCGACGACGGCGCCCCGGCCACCAGCCGGCTCTCCGTCCGGCTCGAGAACGTGGGGCGCGCCTTCGACACCCCGCACGGGGCGCACACCGTGCTGCGCGACGTCAGCCTGACGATCGCCCCCGGCGAGGTCCTGGCCATCCTGGGCGCCTCCGGCTCCGGCAAGTCCACGCTGCTGCGCTCCGTGGGCGGACTGGACACCGCGCACTCCGGCCGGGTGCTGCTCGGCGAGAGCCCCGTGACCGCGTACGACCCGCGCGTCGCCGTCGGCTTCCAGGAGCCGCGGCTGCTGCCGTGGCGCACCATCCGCCGCAACATCGCCCTGGGCCTGCCCCGCGGCACGTCCCGCGCCGAGGGCGAGGCCCGCGTGGAGCGGCTCATGGAGCTCGTGGGCCTGACCCACGCCGCTGAGCGCCGCCCCCGCGAGGTCTCCGGCGGCATGGCCCAGCGCACCTCGCTGGCCCGAGCGTTCGCCCGCCGGCCCGAGGTGCTGCTGCTGGACGAGCCGTTCGGCGCGCTCGACGCCCTGACCCGCATGAAGATGCAGGACCTGCTCCTGGACGTCCACGCGAAGGTCCCCACCACCGTCCTGCTGGTCACCCATGACGTGGACGAGGCCCTGCAGCTCGCGGACCGCATCCTGCTGCTCGGCCCGGACGAGGACGGCCGCCCCGGCGCCACCGTGCAGCGCGTGCTCACCGTGCCCGGCGAGCGCCCCCGCGAGCGCGGCGACGACGCCCTGGCCCACCTGCGCACGGAGCTCTTCGCCGGCCTCGGCGTGGACCTGCACTCCGCCGCCGGGGCCGCCCGGTGAGGCGGCCCGTCGTCGCCCGTCCCGGAGCCCGGACCCTGGGCCGGCGGGCGCTCCTGGCCGGCGGCCTCGGCCTCGGCGCGCTCGATGAGCT
>NZ_JANQCJ010000180.1:0-3307 GCF_024723355.1 Micrococcus sp. HG099
GCCCTGGGCGAGACCGCCAACCGGATCACGCGGGCCGTCCTGCTGCTCGCGGGGCGGCGCGCCGACGCTGCCCCGGCCCCGGAATCGGACGCGCCCGCCGAGGCGGTCCCGGCGCCGGAGACCTCCGCCGACGACGCGGAGGCCCCGCCGCTGCGCGGCGGCCGGTACATCGGCCCGATGGAGCGCGTGCTGATGGTGGTGCTCGGGCTGGCCCACGCGTGGCCGGTGGTCGCCGCGCTCATGGCCGCGAAGGGCCTCGTGCGCTTCCCGGAGATCTCCGCGGACCGCGGGGAGGGCTCCCGGGCGGAGGAGTTCCTCGTCGGCTCCCTCGCGAGCTGGGGGATCGCGGCTGCCGGCGGTGTCCTGGTCTGGGTGGGCCTGGGCGCCCCGGCCCTGTCCTGAGCGCGGCGTCGGCCGCGCCCCCTGACGGGCCGCAGTGCTACAGGAATGCTGATAGTCCTGGAATATCACCGTTCTCTCGCCCCCGGGCGGGTCGGGGGCACCGTATAGACTTGCCCCCGACGTAGGGGAGTATCCCGAACACTGTGGACGTCAGCACGCCGGACGGGCCCGCCTTGGAGCGCGCGCCGACCGGCCGGACACAGAGGCCGGCGCCGTGGAGACCACGGGGGGCGGAGAGACTTGCGGCGCAGAACTGTCCCCTGACGCCGAAAGGTGCACCCATGGAAATCAACGGCCTCACGTGGGGCCTGACGATCGCATTGATCGTCGGGCTGCTCGCGTTCGACTACTTCGCCCATGTCCGCAAGGCCCACACGCCCACGATCCGCGAGGCCGCGATCTGGTCCGGGATCTACGTGGGCCTCGCGCTCCTCTTCGGCCTCGTGTTCTTCGCCGTCGGCGACACGCAGCACGCCGTCGAGTACTACACCGGCTACCTGCTGGAGAAGGCGCTCAGCGTCGACAACCTGTTCGTCTTCCTGGTCATCATGGCCAGCTTCCGCGTGCCCCGCGAGTACCAGCAGAAGGTGCTGCTGTTCGGCATCACCTTCGCGCTGATCTCGCGCACGATCTTCATCCTGCTCGGCGCCGCCGTGATCGCGGCCTGGTCGGACGTCTTCTACCTCTTCGGCCTGTTCCTGCTCGTCATCGCGGGCGGCCAGCTCAAGGGCGAGATGGCCGGCGACGCCGACGACGCCAAGGACGAGGCGGACAACATCATGGTCCGCATGGTGAAGCGGTTCCTGCCCGCCTCGGACCGCTTCGACGGCGACAAGATGTTCACCCTCGAGAACGGCAAGCGGGTCATGACCCCGATGCTGCTCGTGATGATCGCCATCGGCGCCACGGACATCCTCTTCGCCTTCGACTCCATCCCGGCGATCTTCGGCGTGACCACGGAGGCGTACATCGTCTTCACCGCCACGGCCTTCTCGCTCATGGGCCTGCGCCAGCTGTACTTCCTCATCGACGGCCTGCTGGACCGCCTCGTCTACCTCGCCTACGGCCTCTCCGCGCTGCTGGCGTTCATCGGCGTCAAGCTCATCCTGCACGCGCTGCACGAGAACAACCTGCCGTTCATCAACGGCGGCGAGAACGTGCCCGTGGTTGAGATCCCCACGACGCTGTCCCTCGTGGTGGTCGTCGTCATCCTGGCGATCACCGTGGTGGTGTCCCTGTACTCGCCCAAGGGCCAGGCCCTGCGCGCCCTGCAGAACGCCGAGAAGTTCTCCTACCGCTACTCCAAGCTGGACGAGACGGCCGACCCGGCCGAGCGCAGCCGCGCCGCCGCCCTCATGGACGAGTGGACGGCTAAGGCCGAGGGCCTCGACCAGAAGTGGCGCGACGAGCTCCTCGAGCACAAGGACACCTGGTCCGGCATCATCCGCACGGCCCACGAGACCCGGCTGGCCGACCCGCGCGACGACGACGCCCGCGGCGTCTCCGAGCAGATCGTCCGCCAGGACGGGCCCACCGTCTGAGCGACCCGCTGAGATGACCCGCTGAGACGACGACGGCGCCGGTGCTCCCCGCCCCGGCGCCGTCGTCGTCTCTCCACCTCGGCCCTCGTCCCGGTCAGTCGACCGGGCCGGGGGCCGTCGTCGTCTCCGAGGCCGCCGGTGCCGAGTCCGAGCGCTCGGCGCCCTCGTTGGCTGCCGGCGCGGCGCCCTCCCCCGTCATCTCGAGCAGGCGCCGCACGATCGCGGGGCCGTCGTCGGCGAGCCCGTCGTGGTGGAACGCGTCGGTCTCCCACACGCGCAGCCCGCGGACGCGGCCCGCGGTCTCGAGGGACAGGTCGCGGTCCACGTAGACGTCGTCCGTGTAGACGGCCGCGGCCACCGGGACGGTGTTCCGCGCCAGGGCCTCGACGTCGTAGAGCGGGCCCCAGTCCGTGCGCTCGGCGAGCAGGCGGGCGGCGCCGCGCAGCGGCCGCAGGTGCGGGTCGAGCTCGAGGGAGGCGGGCATGACGTGCTCGCCGGTGGGCAGGGGCGCGTCGGCGGCGCCCGGGTCGAAGTCGGGGTGCTCCGCCAGCACCCGCGCGGCGGACCAGTCGGTCGCGGCGCGGCCGCCGGCCAGCTCCGCGGGCTGGGCGTAGATGGACTCGTGCAGCACGGTGTAGAGCGGGTTGACGTGCCGGTCGTTCTGCTCGGCCACGGCCGCCAGGAACGTCTCGGACAGGCGCGGGGCGGGGCCGCTGCGATCCACGGCCTCGGCCAGGATCCAGTGCAGCCGGTCCACGCGGGTGTTGCCGCCCAGGAGCATGCCCAGGGCCTGGGCGCGGGCCACGGTGAGGGGCCCGCCGTCGGGCAGCCGCACGGGCTCCCCGGCCTGCTCGGCGGCGCGGATCAGGGCCACAGCCTCGGCCCACGCCGCGCGGTCCCCGGTGTGGCGGGCGAAGAACTCGTGCGCCCGGTCGCGCATCCGCGTGTAGGTGGCCCGGTAGACGCGGTCGGCGTGGCCGGTGAGCGGGGCGAGGCCGCCGGTGACCAGGCAGCGCCGCAGCCCCTCGGGGTGGAAGGAGAGGTAGGTGAGCGTGCAGAACCCGCCGAAGCTCTGGCCGAGGGTGGTCCACGGGGCGGCGCCGAGGGCGAGCCGGACCATCTCGGCGTCGCGCACGATCGAGGGGGCCCGCAGGTGCACGAGGAGCTCGGCGAGGGCCTCGTCCGAGGCGAACGCGCCCGGGGCGGTGAGGGCGGCGACGGAGGCCGCGGTGGAGCGCCCGGTGCCGCGCTGGTCCAGCAGCAGCACGCGGTGCTCCGAGGCCAGCGCGTCGATCCAGCCGCCCCCGCGCGCCGGGCGGGGTCCGGCCCCGCCCGGCCCGCCCTGGAGGTAGAGGGCCCAGGGG
>NZ_JANQCJ010000181.1:0-3281 GCF_024723355.1 Micrococcus sp. HG099
GCCGCGACGTCCTCGACGCGCGAGGGCGCGGCCGGCGCGGACCGGCCGAGCGCCGCGGCGGCGTCGGCATGCCGCTGGAACGCGGCGAGGTCGGCGGGGGCCAGGCCGTCCAGGCGGACGCGGGACCCGTCCTCGCCGGTCTGGGTGCACGTCACCTCGGTGATGCCCAGCAGCTGGAACGCCCAGGGCTGGCGGTGGTCCACCGACGTCACGAGGTCCCACGGCAGGGACTCGGAGCGGCGCGAGAGCAGGCCGCTGTCCACCTGGACGCCGTCGGCGGAGACGTGGAAGCGGGCCGTGCGCCAGCGGACCACGGGGCCGAGCACGAGGGAGGCGACCCACAGGAGCATCAGCGCCTGGACGAGGGGCCCCCAGGGGGCGGGCCACTGGGCGATCCACGTCAGCGAGCCGACGAGCCCGATCGCCATGGCCGGCAGGTCCGTGATCCAGCGGGCGAGCACGTAGCGGGGGGAGTCGGAGAACGACGCCGGCGCGGGCCAGGGGTCGGGGCGGGCGACGGCGGCCTCGCCGGTCCGGGGCGCGGCGTTCACGGCGCGACCTCGCCGGCGGCGACGAGGGCGGTCGCCGACTCCTGGCGGCGGGCGGCGAGCCCGCGCAGGACGACCTCCTTGACGCGCTGCGCCTCGGCGAGCTCCACGGGGCCGAGGGACTCGGCGTCCACCACGCTCACGAAGCGCACCGTGGCCAGGCCGAGCGCCCGCTGCAGGGGGCCGCGGACCACGTGCACGCTCAGGACCTGGGGCACGGCGACGTCCACCGTGTGGCGCACGAGGGCGCCCTTGGCGATGTACACCTCGTCCTCGTCCACCGTGTAGCTGTAGCTGCGGTGCCGGACGCGGTTGACGACGGCCAGGTCGGCGAGGGCGACCGCCGCCGTGAGGGCCACGAGGATCCACAGCACAGGGCCGCCCACCGGGTGGTCCCACCACAGCGCGACGGCGGCCAGGACGGCGGCGATCGGCAGGGCCGTCGCGCACGTGGTCGCCTGCCACACGCGCAGCGCGAGCCGGGGCAGCCGGGTGACCCCGGCGTCGCCGGCCGGGCGGGCGGGCGCGGCCGGGGCGTCCTCGGGCGACGGGGCGGCGTTCGGGTGATCGAGCATGCGGGGTCTTCCTCGGGATCGGTGGCGGGCGGTGTGCGCCGCCGCGTCCAGTCTCCCGGAGCGCCGGGGGCGGGACCACGGACCTGAGTCGGGCGCGGAGTGCGACGAAAGGCGGAGGGCGGGCGCGCCGAAGCCCTCGTCGCGGGGGCGACGAGGGCTTTCGGGGGTGGGACGTCCGCTCAGAGGACGCCGATGGCGCGCAGGACCTGGTCGACGGCACCGGAGTAGCCGAAGCGCACGATCCAGCGGTCGATGGTGGCCCGGTTGTTGCGCACGTAGGTGACGGCGCGGGTGATGGCGGACTTGCCGTACTTCCAGGTGAGGGCGAGCAGGCGGCGGATCACGGTGAACATGGGTGTCTCCTAGGGGTGTCGGGGGTATCGGGGGTGGCCGGCGGGATGCCGGCCGACTGGGGTGTGGGTGTGGGTGTGGGTGTGGGGTGGGGTGGTCGGTGCGGGTCGGCTCAGAGGACGCCGATGGCGCGCAGCACCTGCTCGACGGCACCGGCGTAGCCGAAGCGGACAATCCAGCGGTCGATGGTGGCCTTGTTGTTGCGCACGAAGGTGATGGCGCGGTTGACGGCGGCCGTGCCGTACTTCCAGGCGAGGGCGGCGAGGCGGGCGATCACGGTGAACATGGGTGTCTCCTAGGGGTGTCGGGGGTATCGGGGGTGGCCGGCGGGATGCCGGCCGACTGGGGTGTGGGTGTGGGGTGGTCGGTGCGGGTCGGCTCAGAGGACGCCGATGGCGCGCAGCACCTGGTCGACGGCACCGGCGTAGCCGAAGCGGACGATCCAGCGGTCGATGGTGGCCCGGTTGTTGCGCACGTAGGTGACGGCGCGGGTGATGGCGGACTTGCCGTACTTCCAGGTGAGGGCGAGCAGGCGGCGGATCACGGTGAACATGGGTGTCTCCTTGGGGTGGTGTGCGGATCCTGGCTCTCCGGGCGAGAGGGGTCTGTCCCTCTCAGGAGTCGTTCTCCAGGTGAGTCGTGGTGACTTCTTGTCCTTCGCTCCGGAGGTGTTTTCCTCCCTTGCGATGACTCAATACTCTCGCTCAGGCAAAGGGTGGAAACACCACCGTACGGTGGAATATCAGCCAGCATTGAGGCGGCTCCGTGGGGAGATCAAAGTGGGAGTCTCCGGTCGACTCAGGTGCCGGGCCCGCCGTCGTGGGTCTAGGGCAGGGCGCCGCCGCCCCGACCTTTGATGGACGGCTGGAGTGGCTCGGCCGCCGTCATCGCCGCCGCGAGGCGGTTCCGCAGCCCCACAAGGCCGATCCGAGGCGACCCGGGCGCCCTGGGGCGCGGGGCGATGCCCTCCCGGGGGGCCGCCGCCGGTGGCCGTCCGGGGTGCGCGTGGCGATCGACGGCGATCCGCGCCGGCCTGCGCTGACCTGCTCCGAGCCGTCCGCCGGCCGGCCGCTGGCCGCCGCGTTCCGGGGGCGTCGGCGGTCCGTCTTTCCGGGGCCGTGGAGGGGGTGCCGGCAGGCCGTCCTCCGGGTGGAGGCGGGTAGGCCGTCCCCCCGGTTGCGCCGGCCGGAGGCCCTGGCGCTCGGGGCGCGGAAGGGGATCCGAGGGAACGATTCAGTGCACCCTGCGAGGGACAGGCAATCGGTGAGAAATTGCTCGATACCGGGCACGTGAATGCTCGCTGGGGCGCACGCGGTAGGGCGCAGAAAAGCCGCCGCCCTGCCTGCGTCTGAGACGCGGGCAGGGCGGCGGCGAGTGGGCGGTCCCGGCGCGGCGGGACCCTCAGGCGGGGAGCGTCAGGCGTCCCTGCGTGCGACCACGGCCACGGCGGCGAGCACGGCAGCCGCCGTCCAGCCGACGAGGACCGCCAGGCGGCCGACCAGCGGGAGCAGCGCGGCGGGGGTCACGGGGTCGAGCTGGGACACCGCGGCCGCGCCCGTCCACGCCTGGGCGGGCAGCCACGCGCCCGCCGCGGTGACGGCCGAGCCGATCGCTTCGGGCAGGAGCATCGGGGCCATGGTCATCGCCAGCGGGAGGACGACCATCACGCCCACGAAGGCCAGCAGCGCCACGGGCAGGGAGCGCACCGCCGCCGCCAGGCCGCCGGCGAGGACCACGAGGGCGGTGCCGGCGAGCACCGCCAGCAGCCCGGCGAGCCCCACGGCCCCGGCCGGGACGACCCCGCCGG
>NZ_JANQCJ010000182.1:0-3279 GCF_024723355.1 Micrococcus sp. HG099
ATGGGTATAAGCGCCAGCGCCCTCCCGCCCCGCGACCCACGCCGGGACGAGGCCCGCGGGCACGTCGGCGGCCGCGTCCGCGCCGAATACCGCAGGGCCGTGGGCGGCGCCGAGCAGCTGCCCGGCCAGCGACGCCGTCGAGTCCGAGTCCCCGGCATGGTTGGCGCCGATCCGCAGCGCCAGGGCGAGCATGTCCGCCGGGTCCTCGTGCCGGGCCTGCGCCACGAGCGCTGCGTGGACGGCGATGGCCAGCGCCTCCTCGGCGACCCACCCCTCGCCGAGGGCCGCGGGCAGCGTGCCGGGCCGGCCGGCGTCGTCGGCGGGGGAGGCGGCCAGCTCGACGGCGGACGCGAGGGCCGCGGCGGTCTCGCCGCCCTCGGCCGGGTCGAGGGAGTCCACCCAGACGCGGGCGTGGGCGACGGCGTCCTCCAGGCCCGCCCCGCGCAGCAGCGCGGCGATCATCAGGGAGTAGGCGGCCGCGGCGACCCACGCGGTGGGGTGGCCGTGGGTGAGCACGGCGCCCTGGCGGGCGAAGGAGACCACGTGGACGTCCTCCAGCCCCGGCACCATGCCGTACGGGGCCGAGCGCATCACGGTGCCGCACCCCTTCGAGTCCGGGTTCCGGGGGTCCCCGGGCAGGCCCATGGCGGCGGAGTCCAGCCCGCTCAGGCACGCGTTCCCCGGGGCACGGCGCGCGCGCAGCTCGGGGTGGTCCTCGAGCCAGCGCGGCGGCACGGGCGGGGCGCCGTCCGGCAGCGCGCCGCCGTGCTGCGTGGCCCACCACCGCAGGCAGGCCAGCCACACGCACGCGGCCGGGTCCGCGGCCTGGCCGTCGTTCTGCCACTCGATCCACTCGAGCAGCCCGTCCAGGACGTACAGGGTCATCTGGGTGTCGTCCGAGATCGGCAGGGCCTCGCCCCCGACGACGGCCAGTGCGGCCTCGCCCGTGGTGAGCCCCTCCGCCCCGTGGCGGGCCCGGACGGCCGCGTCCGCGTCGAACTCCACGGTGTAGCCGAGGGCGTCCCCGGCGGCGCCCGCCGCGAGGAGGGCGGCGACGCGGGCGGCGTGCTCGGGGCCGGGCAGGGACGGGGCGACGGGGGTCTCGGTCATAGGGGACATCGTAGGAGGCGGGTCGGACGCCTTAACGCGTCCGCCCGGTTCCTACAGTGGAGCCATGCTCCTGCTGCACACCTCCGACTGGCATCTCGGCCGGTCCTTCCACGGCACCGGCCTGCTGGAGGGCCAGCGTCAGGTCCTCGACGCCCTCGTGGACACCGTGCGGGAGCGCGGCGTGGATGCCGTGCTGCTCGCCGGGGACGTCTACGACCGCGCCCTGCCGTCGGCGGACGCCGTCGCCCTCCTGGACGCCACGCTGGCACGCCTGCGCGAGGCCGGGGCGCAGGTGGTCCTCACCAGCGGCAACCACGACTCCGCGGTGCGCCTGGGGTTCGGCGCCGGCCTGCTCTCCGCCGCCGGCGTGCACGTGCTCACGGACCCCGCCCGCCTGGACGAGCCGGTCCTGCTCGAGGACGCCGCGGGGGAGCGCGCGGCCGTCTACGGCGTCCCCTACCTGGAGCCGCGCCACCTCGGCCAGGCGTGGGAGGTGGACCCGACCCACACGGGCGTGATGGCGGAGGCCGTGCGGCGGATCCGGGCGGACCTGGAGGACCGGCGGGCGGGGTCGCCCGCCCCGCTGGCCGGCATCGTGCTCGCCCACCTGTTCGCCGCAGGCGGGGACGCCTCCGACTCCGAGCGGGACATCGGCGCCGGCGGCTCGCCGTTGCCCGCGAGCGCGGCGCCCGCGGACCCGGCGTCCGCGGACCCGGCCGGGCAGGACGCCGGGTGCGGCGCGGAGCCGGAGGGGCTGGTCGGCACCCTCGGCCAGGTGCCGGTCACGGTCTTCGACGGGCTGGACTACGCGGCACTCGGGCACCTGCACGGGCGGCAGACGATGGCCGAGCACGTGCGGTACTCCGGATCGCCGCTGCCGTACTCCTTCTCCGAGGCGAAGCACGTGAAGGGCGGGTGGCTCGTGCACGTGCACGGCGGCGACGTGACCGAGGTGGAGCCCGTGGACTGGCGGGCCGGACGCCGGCTGGCCGTGCTCGCCGACCGCATCGGGCCGCTGCTGGACTCGCCCGAGTACGCCTTCGCCGAGGACCGCTGGGTGCAGGCTACGGTGACGGACCCCGAGCGGCCCGAGAAGGCGCTCGAGCGGCTGCGCTCGCGGTTCCCCCACCTGCTCGTGTTCCGGCACGAGCCGGAGGGCGGGCGTCCCGAGCGCGTGCGCACGTACGCGCAGGCCCTGCGACAGGCCCCCACGGACCTCGCGCTGACCACGGGCTTCGTGGACCACGTGCGCGGCCGCCCCGCCTCGGCGGAGGAGTCCGCGCTGCTCGACGACGCCCTCACGGCGTCCCGGACCCGGGAGGCCCAGGCATGAGGATCCATCGGATGCGGCTGCAGGGGATCGGCCCCTACGCCGAGGCGCAGGACGTGGACATGGACCGGCTCAACGACGCCGGCCTGTTCCTGCTGGACGGGCCCACGGGCGCGGGCAAGTCCACCGTCCTCGCCGCCCTCTGCTACGCCCTGTACGGGTCCGTCCCGGGCGGCCGCTCGCCCGAGTCGCTCGTGACCACGCTGCGCCCGCCCGGCGCCGTCGTCCCCGAGGTGCTCGTGGAGTTCACCGTCCAGGGGCGGCGGTTCGAGGTGGTGCGCTCGCCCCGTCACGAGCGCCTCAAGAAGCGGCGCTCCGCCTCCGGGAAGGACACCACGCCCACCCCCGCCGCCGTCTCCCTGCGCGAGCACGTGGACGGGGCCTGGCAGGAGCCGCTGACCCGCAACGACGAGGTCGGCGTCCAGGTGGCGGACGTCATGCACCTGGACGCCGCCCAGTTCATGCAGGTGGTCATGCTCCCGCAGGGGCGGTTCGCCGAGTTCCTCACCGCCCGCTCGGACGAGCGCCAGCGACTGCTGCGCCGCCTGTTCGGCACCCAGCGGTTCGACGGGGTGGAGGAGCACCTCAAGGCCGAGGCCGAGCGCCTCGGCGCCCGCGCCGCCGCGGACGCCCAGGTGGCCGCCTCGGCCCGGGAGCAGCTGCGCGAGGCGGTCGCCGCCGAGCTCGGCGAGGACTGGCACGCGCCCGAGCCGTTCCCCGTCACGGACCAGGAGCTGGTGGAGAGGACCGCGGAGCGCACGCGGGAGGCGGTGGACGCCGCCCGCGCCGGCCGGGACGCCGCCGCCGCGGAGGAGGCTGCCGCGCGCGGGGCCCAGGCC
>NZ_JANQCJ010000183.1:0-3140 GCF_024723355.1 Micrococcus sp. HG099
GTGCAGCGCCGCGGCGGGGACCTGCCGCGCTGGCGCTCCCGGGTGGACGGCGCGCGCCAGGCAGTGGCCTGGGCCTTCCGCTCCGTGACCGCCGAGCCCCCCTCGGCCGTGCTGGACGACGTCCTGCGCCGCCTGCCCGCCCAGGACGTGGGCATGGACCTGATCGGCGAGGAGGCCGCGCCCGCCCGCCCGCCGAAGGACCGGCTGCGCTGGCTCAAGATCACCGTCATGGTCCTGCTGGCCGCGCTGGTGCTCGGCGTCGGCGCGTGGACGGTCTGGAGCCAGTTCACCCGCCCGGGCATCGTGCACCGCGTGGATCAGTCCGAGGACCTGTTCACCACCTCGGAGAACCCGGCCCGCGACGGCGGCACCGCGCAGGCCTTCCTTTCCCGCGACCAGAACAGCGGCTACGTGACGGTCAGCGGCATGCCGCAGCTGCCGGACGGCCAGGCCTACCAGGTGTGGCTCTACCCCGACGACGGCACCGCCCCCGCCTCGCTGGGCACCTTCGACGCCAACGGCTTCGGCGAGCCCGTCACCTTCCGCGGCCTGGACCGGTTCGCCGCCGTCGGGATCACCGTGGAGCCGAGCTCGGGCTCCGAGGTGCCGACCACGGACACGCTCGTGGGCGTGGACCTGGACCCGACCGCGCACACCGGCCCCCGCTACGGCGGGCGGCCCAGCACCAACTGAGGCTCACACGGCGAAGGGGCCGGCGACGGATGACGTCGCCGGCCCCTTCGCCGTCCCGCGGCGGCTCAGGCCCCGGGCTCAGAACCCGGAGATGGTGCCCGGCCCGTTGACGGTGACCAGGTGGAACGCCTCGGCGAGGCCCGGCGCGGCGGCGGGGCCGGCGGCGTGCCGGTGGTGCTCCGTCATCTGCGCGAGCACGTGCCGGCGCATGGCGGCCACGTCCGGGTGCTGGGAGATGTGGGCGTCCAGGGCCCGCAGCTTCACGTCCTCCAGGCCGGTGACGTCCACGACCGTGTTCCGCCGCCCCGCGGGTGCGCTGTAGAGCAGCAGGTGGCGGATCTTGAAGGCCTCGAGGCCCTCGGCGGCGAGCTCGGGGTAGGCGTAGGGGTTCTCCACGGCCGGGTACGCGGCGCGCACCACGGCCTCCCCGCACGCCAGGTGGTCCGGGTGGGCGGCCTGCATGAGCTCCCAGTCGCGCTCGGGGTGGGTGCTGAGCACCACGTCCGGGCGCACCCGGCGCATGAGGGCCACGAGCTTGCGGCGCACGCCGTGGTCCGGCTCGAGGTGGCCGTCGCGCTCGCCGAGGAAGTGGACCTCGTGGGCGCCGACGACGGCGGCCGCGGCCCGCTGCTCCGCGTGGCGGCGGGCGGTCATCGCCTCGGGGCCCTCGGAGTCGAAGCCGCCGGCGTCGCCGTCGGTGACGACGCAGAGCTCGACGCGCAGCCCCGCCGCGCTGAGGCCGGCCAGGGTGGCGGCGGCGCCGAAGTCCAGGTCGTCGGGGTGGGCGCCGACGGCCAGGACGGTGCGCCAGCCGTGCTCGGCCGCGAGCGCGGCGGAAGTGATCGGGGTCGTCACTGGCTGGTGTCCTCCTGGAACTCGACCTGGGCCTTCTGCTCCGCGCCGTCGCGGAGATAGGTGATCTCGGCCGAGTCTCCCACGCGGTGCTCGCGGACCACGGCCGTGAGGGACTCGGAGTCGATGACGGCGCGCTCGCCCACCGCGGTGATCACGTCGCCCTCCCGCAGCCCGGCCTGCGCGGCCGGCGAGTCGGCGACGACCTCGTGGACGCGGGCGCCGTCGCTGAACACGGTCCGGGCCTGCGCGTCCCCGCCCTGCACCTCGGCCGGCTCGGGGGTGACGCTGACGCCGAGGACCGCGTGGGTGGCCTCCCCGTGCTCGATCAGGTCCTGGGCCACGCGCTGGGCGTAGTCCACGGGGATGGCGAAGCCCACGCCGATGTTGCCGGCCTCGCCCTGGCCCTGCCCGGCCGAGGCGATGGCGACGTTCACGCCCACGAGCCGGCCCTGCCCGTCCACGAGGGGGCCGCCGGAGTTGCCGGGGTTGATGGCCGCGTCGGTCTGCAGCACGTTGATGTAGACCTCGCCCTGGGGGCCCTGCTGGGCGCCGGGCAGCTCGAACCGGAAGCGCTCCGGTCCGGAGGACGAGCCCTGGCCGGGGACCTGGCCCTGCCCGGACTCCTGCTGCCGGGGCGCCTCGGAAGAGGCGACGGCGATGGTGCGGTCCAGGGTGGAGATGATGCCGTCGGTGACGGTGTTCGGCAGGCCGAGCGGGGCGCCGATGGCGATCGCGTCGTCGCCGACCTTCAGGTCCGCCGAGCGCCCCATCTGGATGGGGGTGAGGTCCGGGGCGTCGATCTTGATGACGGCCAGGTCCGAGAGCGGGTCGGTGCCGACGACGGTGGCGGCGTACACCTTGCCGTCCGCGGTGCGCACGGTCAGCTCCGCGTCCGAGGCCTGGCCGCCCAGGGTGACCACGTGCGTGTTGGTGAGGATGTGCCCCTCCTCGTCCAGGATCGAGCCGGAGCCCGAGCCGGACCCCTGCCCGGAGGTCGCGGAGATGGTCACCACGGAGGGCAGCGCGGTCTTGGCGGCCGTGCCGACGGCGGTGTCCGCCACGTCCTGGCCTGGGTCGGCGGAGGCCGGGCCCGAGGACGTGGAGGAGTCCGGCGCGGAGCCGGAGGCGTCGGCCCCCGGCTCTGCCGCGACGCCGCAGCCGGTCAGTCCGGTCACGAGCACGGCGGCGGCGAGCAGGCCGAGTCCGGCTCGGGCGCGCGGGGCGCGTCGACCGGGGTGCCGCGCCTCCGCGGCGGGCCGGGCGGGTGCCGGGGTCTGATCCGTCGGGGTCTCGTCCGCTGGGGTGTGGGCCACGGTGTCCTCGCTTCGCATCGGATGCCCCGGGCGGTCGACGCGGACGTCACGGGCGGCGGACGCGCGTCCCGGGGCGGGACCATGGTGGCCCGTGATCCTGGGCGTCCTCTGAACGTCCGCCGGGAACGCTCCCCGCGCCGGGGCGGGGCCCGGGCCGCGCGCCCTCTCGCCAGGACGGCGGCCCGGATCCCTTCTCTCCGGCTCGGCGACCGCCCTACACTCGAGCGCAGGATCCGGCGGACCGCCTCGAGAGGGCGGCCCGCCTCCGCCGTCGAAGGA
>NZ_JANQCJ010000184.1:0-3129 GCF_024723355.1 Micrococcus sp. HG099
GGAGGAGGCCGCGGCGGCCTCGGCGGCCGACTGCTCCGCCGCGGACTGCGCGGCGGCCTGGGAGCGGGAGGCCTCGGCGGCGGCCGCATCCTCCGACGGGGAGGCGGGCTCGGTCGTGGCGGCGCCCTCGGTCGGGGAAGCCGGCTCGGACGAGGTCGAGGGGTCCGCGGCCGGGGACGAGGCGGAGGACTCGGCCGCGACGGGCTCGGAGCGGTCGCCCGTGAGCCAGGGCAGCACGACGCCCACGAAGAGGCCGGCGAGAAGGACGAGTCCGGCCACCAGCAGGAGCGGGCTGAAGCGGCGGGCGCCGCCCGCGGCGGCGGCCGCGCCGGCGGGGGCGGCGAAGGACGCGCGGTGGGCGCCGCGCTGGTCCGTGTACTCGGGGACCTCGTCGAAGCGGTCGGGCTGGTAGGCCATGGGTCAGTTCTCCTGGCGGGAAGCGGGCGTGGACGGGGCCGGGTCCGCGGGGGCCCTGCGCGCCCTGCTGCGGGTGCCGCGCTTTCGCAGCAGCCGGGCGACGAGCAGGGGCCGGTAGGCCAGGGCGGCCTCACGGTCCAGCAGTCCGTTCAACACCTGATAGTAGGCGGTCGGGGAGAGCCCGAGACGCTCCCGGACGGCGTGGTCCTTGGCGCCGCCGTGTCGCCACGTGGCGGCCTCGAGGTCCAGCACCGCGCGCTCCTGCGGCGTCAGCGCGTCCCGGCGGGGTTCGGGGGCGGAGGTCGGCATGGCCGCCACTGTACCCAGCGCGGCTACGCTCGGGGGATGGAGTTCATCGCACCCCTGGACCCCGGATGGGAGGCGGCGCTCGCCCCCCAGGCCGCCGCGCTCGAGCAGGTCGGCGCGGCCCTCACGCAGCGGCGGGCCGCCGGAGAGCAGGTGCTCCCGGCCCCCGAGCACATCCTGCGCGTGTTCCGCCGGCCCTTCGAGGACGTCCGGGTGCTCGTGCTCGGCCAGGACCCCTATCCCACGCCGGGCCACCCCATCGGCCTGAGCTTCGCCGTGGATCGCCACGTGCGCCCGCTCCCCCGCTCCCTGGTGAACATCCACCGCGAGCTGCAGGACGACCTCGGCATCGCCCCGCCCGCGCACGGGGACCTCTCGGCGTGGGCGGACCAGGGCGTCATGCTGCTCAACCGCGCACTGACGGTGCGGGCCGGCGCCCCCGGCAGCCATCGGGGCCTGGGCTGGGAGCAGATCACGGAGGCCGCGGTCCGTGCCCTCTGCGAGCGCGGCACCCCGCTGGTGGGCCTGCTGTGGGGCGCCGACGCGCGGCGCATGGCGCCGCTGCTCACCCAGGCGGGGGCCGGCGTCGTGGAGTCCCCGCATCCCTCCCCGCTGAGCGCGCACCGCGGGTTCTTCGGCTCGCGCCCGTTCAGCCGGGTGAACCGGCTGCTGGAGGAGGCCGGCGCGGAGCCGGTGGACTGGCGCCTGCCCGACTGAGCGGGCGTCGGCGGCTCAGCCGCGCTGGTGCATCACGAGCTCGGTGGGCAGCAGCGTGCCCATGCGGTCCGTGATGGGCTTGGCGAGCGTGTTGCCGAAGGCGACGCCGGCGGCGATCGCCACCACGATCACCGCGGCGTTGAACAGGCCCGCCACGCCGAGCAGGGTGGAACCGGTCTCCACGGTGAACCCGTAGACCGAGCGGAACATCATCAGGCCCGGCAGCAGGAACAGCATGGACGGCAACACGATCACCAGGGCGGGCGCGGCGATGCGCTGGGCCACCAGGCGGCCGAGGAACCCGACCGCGGTCGCCGCCGCGGCGGGGACCAGCCGGTCCCCGATGCCGAGCTGCTGCGCCGCCAGGAACACGCCGTAGCCCGCGCCGGAGACGAGCCCGCACGCCAGGATCTGCGGCCAGCGGGACTGCTCCACCACCGCGTCGGACATGCCGGCGGCCGTCACCAGGGCCAGCAGCAGCAGCGGCGGGTGCTGCAGGGTCCCCGCCTCGGCGAGGTCCAGGTGCTCCAGCCCCGCGAGGTCGCCGAGGGCGACGGCGACCATGATCCCCGCCATCACGCCAGTGAACACGAGCAGGGCGGAGAGGAAGCGGCCGGCCGCCGTGACGGGGAAGCCGTTGATGGCGTCCTGCACGGCGGTGACGAACCGCGCCGTGGGCAGCAGCATCATGATGCCGCCGGCGATCACCACCGCCGGGTTGACCGGCAGCTCCAGGGCGAAGGCGGCCAGCGCGATCACCGTGGCCACGATCGCCCCGAACATGGTGGAGAAGATCTCGGGGAACCGGGCGCGGTCGGCCTGGATCTTGAGCCAGAACACGACCCAGGTGGAGATCATCCCGAGCAGCGAGCCGGTCCAGTTGCCGCCGATGAACGGGATGAAGCAGGCCACGAACACCCCGGCGAAGAGGATCTCGAACACGGCCGGGAAGGGCTTGGGCTGGTGCCGGATCTCCACGAGCCGGCGCTGGGCCTCGGCGCGGTCCAGGCGGCCGTCCGCGATCTCCTCCACGAGCCGGTGCACGGCCACGAGGCCCTCGAAGTTCACGGAGGAGGAGCGCACCACGCGCTGCAGCGTGTACGGCGACTCGCCGCGGGAGGAGTCCGGCGCGTAGTTCAGCGAGATGGACTGGTTGGTCAGGTCCACCTCGGTCTCGAGGATCCCGTAGGCCTGCGTGACCACGATGATCGAGGTCTCCACGTCCAGGGAGGCCGCGCCGAAGCTGAACATGGTCTCGCCCAGCTTGAGCGCGAAGTCCAGGGTGGTGCGCGCCTCGAGGGCGTGCGTCTCGGCCTCGCGGCGCTGCTGCAGGGTCGAGCGCATGCGGCGGCCGTACGGGGAGGAGTGCAGGCGGTCGGCCAGGACGAGGGCCTGGGTGGGCAGGTTCTCGACGAACACCTCGCGCGCCTTGCGGCCGCGGCGGCGCCCGCGCTTCTCCGGCGGGCCCACGGGCACCACGGGGTCCGGGACGGTGACGTCCGGCTCGGGGAGCACGTCCGGGGCGGGCAGGGCGCCGTCGGCGTCCGCGGGGGCCAGCACGGAGGTGGGCACCTGCTCGGACAGGGGCGGCTCGGTGAGCGGGGCGTCCGCGGCCTGCTCGGGGAGCTGCTCCTCCGGCGCGGCCGGCTCCGGACGCGCCACGGGCGCGGCGTCGGCCGGGTCCGGCTC
>NZ_JANQCJ010000185.1:0-3071 GCF_024723355.1 Micrococcus sp. HG099
GGGTCACGCGACGCGCGCCGCCGTCGTCGACCCCCTCCGGCCCCGCGGATGTGACCCGACGCCCCCGCCCCACCCGCAGATCACCGTTTCGGGTGACTTGTCGGAGGTCGCGGGTCGGTTCACCTCCGATAAGTCACCCGAAAAGCAGGGGGTTCGCGGGTCGTCTCGTCCGTCCCGCCGGGCCCTCGACGACGGCGGCGCGCCCCGCCCGCGCCCGGCCGTAGGCTGACCCGGTGCGCCTGATCCCGCTGGTCCTCCTCTCCCTGCTGTGCCAGCAGCTGGGCGCCTCCGTGGCGGGGCTGATGTTCGGGACCACGGGCCCGGCCGGGATGGTCGCCCTGCGCCTGGCCTTCTCGGCGCTGGTGCTGCTGGCACTCACCCGGCCCCGGATGCGCACGCTGGCCGGGCTGGCGCGGCGGGGGTGGGCCGCCGTCGTGCTGCTGGGGCTGACCATGGCGGGGATGAACCTGCTGATCTACGCGGCGTTCGACCGGATCCCGCAGGGCGTGGCCGTGACCTTCGAGGTGCTGGGCCCGCTCGCGCTGTCCGTGCTGGCGAACCGGCGGTGGCTGTCCGTGGTGTGGGCCGCGCTGGCGTTCGCGGGGATCGCGCTGCTCGGCCGGGACGGGTTCTCCGCGGGGATGGACGGGGCGGGGCTGGACCCGCTGGGCGTGGCGTTCGCCCTCGCGGCGGCCGCCTGCTGGGCCGGGTTCATCCTGGCCAACCGGCACGCGGGCACGCACCTGCCCGGCGTGCAGGGCCTCGCGCTGGCGATGGTGGTGGGCTCGGCGGTGGCGGTGCCCGTGGGGGCGGCCGCCGCCGGCCCCGTGCTGCTCGAGCCCTGGGTGCTGGCGGTGGGCCTGGGGGTGGCGCTGCTGAGCTCCTCGATCCCCTACGGCATCGAGATGCAGGTGCTGCGGACGATGCCCACGGGCCTGTTCTCCCTCATCACGTGTCTGTCCCCCGTGGTCGCCGCCCTCACGGCGTGGGCTGTGCGGGGGCAGCGGCTGGCCGTCCTCGACCTCGTCGGCATGGGGCTCGTGGTCCTGGCGTGCGCGGCGGCCGTGTGGGCGGCGGAGCGGGCGGCGCGGCCGTCCCGGCGCACGCCCCGCACGTCGTGAGCGGGCTTGCGCCCCGCGCGTCGTCAGCGGGCTTGCGCCCCGCGCGTCGTGAGCGTTTGGGGTGACCTGTCGGGGGTGCAGGGGCCCTGCACCCCCGACAAGTCACCCGAATCTCAGGGGCGGGGCGGGATCCTCACGCCCCTCACGCCCCGCGCCTCCCTCACGCCCAGCGGCGGACGGCCCAGCGCTCCACGAAGCCGAGCAGCCAGTCGGAGATCTTGCCGAGCACGGCCAGCAGGATGATCGCGAGGATCAGCCGGTCCGTGCGTCCGTTGTTCTGCGAGTCGGTCAGCAGGAACCCGAGGCCCATGGAGGAGGCGATCAGCTCGGCGGCCACGAGGAACAGCCACGCCTGGGCGAGCGCGAGGCGCAGCCCGGAGAACATGGCCGGCACCACGGCGGGCAGCTGCACCGTGCCCAGCAGGCGCACGCCGTGGTAGCCATACGCCCGCCCGGCCTCCACGAGGTGCGGGTCCACGTGGCGCAGCGCGGCGTACACGGTGGTGAACACGGGGAAGAACGCGCCGATCGCGATCAGCGTCACCTTGGACTCCTCGCCGATCTGCATCCACAGGATCAGCAGCGGCACCCACGCCAGCGAGGGCACCGCGCGCAGCGCCCCGATGGTGGGGGACAGCAGGGCGTCCGCCCACCGGGACAGGCCCAGCACGGAGCCCACGAGCAGCCCGAGCGCGCCGCCGATCAGGAAGCCCACGAGCACGCGCTGCACCGAGATGGCGATGTGGTGCCACAGGGGGCCGCGCGCGGCGAGGTCCACGGCGGCCTCGGCCACCCACGCCGGCGGGGGCAGCTGCACGCCGGAGAACACGCCGGCAGCGGTGAGCGCCCACCACAGCAGGAGCAGCAGGGCGGGGACGATCAGCCCGACGGCGGTCCTGCCGCCCGGACGGTCCAGGACTGTCATGCGTTTCCTCCTGCGGGGGTGGGGCGGGCGGCGGCGCGCTGCGCGAAGGCGGGCTCGACGATCTGCTCGATCGCCTGCTGGACGGCGTCGAGGCTACGGGCGTCCCCGGACTCGGCCATGATCGGACCGACGCCGTTCAGCGCCGTCGTGAAGTCGGCGCCGGGCACGGGCGAGACGTCCAGGTTGGTGCGCTCGGCGAGCACGGTGCGGGCGACGGCGGCGTCCAGCCCCGCCTCCTCGGCGAGGATCCGGGCGGTCTCGGCGAGGTTCGCGTCCGAGGCGAGCACCCAGGCGCGGGCCTGCTGGTAGACGTCGACGACGGTCTGGGCCACCTCGGGCCGCTCGTCCAGGAACCGCTGGGTCGCGTTGAGCACGTCGAAGGTGTTGAAGGGGAGGTTGCGGTAGAACAGCTCGGCGCCGTCGCGCTGCGCGTCCGCCATGATCGGGTCGAGCCCGCTCCAGGCCTGCACGGATCCGCCGAACAGGGCGGTGCGCCCATCGGCGTGCTGCAGGTTGAGGATTTCCACGCGCTCGCGCGGCACGTCGAACTCGCGCAGCGCCTGCACGAGGAAGAAGTAGGGGTCGGTGCCGCGCGTCGCCGCGGCCACGGAGCCGGCCAGCGCGGCGACGTCGTCCACGTCGGAGCCGGGGGCGCGGACCAGGGCGGCCCACTCGGGCCGGTTCGCGACGGCGATCGTGCGGATCGGCGTGCCGTTGGCGCGGGAGAGCAGCGCGGCCGAGCCGGCGGTGGAGCCCACCTCGATGGCCTCGGCGCGCAGGTTCTCGTTGGCCTTGTTGGAGCCGGCCGAGAACACCCAGTGCACGCCGACGTCGTCGGGGTTCAGGGCCTCGTCCAGCCACCCCTTGGCCCGGATCACGAGGGAGAGCGGGTTGTAGGTGGCGTAGTCGATGTTCAGCGTCCACGCCCAGTCCCCGCCGTCCACGGGGCCGGGGCGGGTCTGCTCGCCGGGCACCACGCAGCCGGCGGCGGCCGCGGCGCCGAGGCCGAGGCCGCCGGCCAGGAG
>NZ_JANQCJ010000186.1:0-3066 GCF_024723355.1 Micrococcus sp. HG099
GCCCAGCCGCCGCGCGCCGAGCCGGCCGCCGCCTCCGGCCGCCCGGCCCGGGCGACCAAGAAGACCGACGCGGCCGAGGAGGCCCCGGCCCCGTCCCGGCTGCGGAAGGCGCTGCCGCTGGTGGCCGGCGTCGTCGTGCTGGCGCTGGTGGCCGTGCTGGCGGCCCGCTGGCTGCGGACCCTGGACCCGGTGGCGGACTTCATCGCCGCCTACGACGGGCACCCGGCCCTGGCCGAGGGCACGCCCGTGGGCATGCCGCCGTGGCTGGGCTGGCAGCACTTCCTGAACATGTTCCTGATGGTGCTGATCATCCGCACGGGCCTGCAGATCCGCAACGAGACCCGGCCCCCGGCGAACTTCACGCCGAAGAAGGACGGCGCGTTCTCCGCGCGCGGCAACACCCCGAAGAAGTTCTCGCTGACGATCTGGACGCACCAGGCCCTCGACGCCCTGTGGCTGCTCAACGGCGTGGTGTTCGTGGTGCTGCTGTTCGTCACGGGCCAGTGGGCGCGGATCGTGCCGACGGACCCGTACGTGTTCCACCACGCCCTCTCCGCCGGGATCCAGTACCTGTCCCTGGACTGGCCCACGGAGAACGGCTGGGTGCACTACAACGCGTTGCAGATGCTCTCGTACACGCTCGTGGTGTTCGTGGCCGCCCCGCTCGCCGCGCTCACCGGCTGGCGCATGTCCTCCTGGTTCCCCACGGAGGCGAAGGGCCTGAACAGGGCGTTCCCCATGGAGGCCGCCCGCAAGGTGCACTTCCCGGTGATGCTGTTCTTCGTCCTGTTCATCCTGACGCACGTGTTCCTCGTGTTCTCCACGGGTGCCCTGAAGAACCTCAACCACATGTACACCTCGCGCGGCGACGCCGCCGACGCGTGGGGCCTCGTGGTGTTTCTGGTCAGCGTGGCGGTCACCGCCGCCGCCTGGTTCCTGCTGCGGCCCTCCTTCACGGCCCCGGCGGCCTCGAAGTTCGGCACCGTGGGCCGCTGAGCACGTCCCTCGCCCCGCATCACGGCGCCCCCTCCCGGATCGGGAGGGGGCGCCGTCGTGCGGGGGGAAGCGCGCCCCGCCGTCCACTCCACCCCTCCCGGTGTCCACCTGATGGAACGCGGAAAAAAACTGTTTGATGTCCAACAGTCGACCCTTAGTGTGATCTGCAACACGTCGAAGCCGCCCGCCGACGTGTCCCCCGCACCCTAGGAGCGTCACCTTGGCCGAGTTCTCCGCTGCGCCGACCGCGCACCCCGCCGAGTCCGACACACACGTCAGCCCCGCCCAGCGCCGCAAGGCGTTCGTGGGAGCCATCGCCGGCCACCTCATCGAGTGGTACGACTACGGCGTCTACGGCTTCCTCGCGGTGTACGTGGCCGCCAACTTCTTCAAGAGCGAGAACCCGATGGTCGGCATCCTGGCCGCCTTCGCCGTCTTCGCCCTCAGCTTCTTCGTCCGACCGCTCGGCGGCCTGTTCTTCGGCCCCCTCGCGGACAAGATCGGCCGCCGCAAGACCCTCATGATCGTCCTGGGCCTGATGTGCGGCGCCACCGCCGTGATCGGCATGCTGCCCACCTACGCCACCATCGGCGTCTTCGCCCCGATCCTGCTCGTGCTCATGCGCCTGGTGCAGGGCTTCTCCGCCGGCGGCGAGGTCTCCACCATCTCCGCCTTCGTGGCCGAGTACGCCGTCAAGGGCCGCCGCGGCTTCGCCACCTCCTTCCTCATGGTCACCGCCGCCTCCGGCCTGCTGCTGGGCGGCGTCGTCGCCAACGGCCTGGGCGCGATCATCGGCACCGAGGCCATGGCCGAGTGGGGCTGGCGCCTGCCGTTCCTCCTCGCCGGCGTGCTCGGCGTGGTCGCCGTGTTCATCCGCATGAAGCTCGAGGACAGCCCCGAGTTCCGCCGCCTGCACTCCGAGGGCAAGACCTCCAAGACCCCGTTGCGCGAGACCCTGCGCTACCAGCGCCAGCTCTTCTTGATGGGCGCCCTCATCACCCTGCTCGGCTCCACCTTCTACCTGGTGCTGACCTACCTGACCACCTACATGCGCACCATCCTGGAGCTCGCCCCGGGCGCCATCTTCTGGCTCGTGCTGCTCACCGGCGCCGCCGCGGCGGCCTTCATGCCCGTCGGCGGCGCGATCTCAGACCGCATGGGCGACCGCCGCCCCATGCTGGCGATCGGCGCCGTGCTGGTGGCCGGAGCCGTGGTCTGGTTCTTCCTCACCGCCCCCGGGACGGACGGCGGCCTGCCGCTCGTGCCCTCGCTGCTGGCGCTGGGCATCACCACCGGCCTGTACTGCGGCGTCCCCTACGCCACCATGACCGAGCTGATGCCGGCGCACGTCCGCTCCACCGGCATCGCCCTGGGCTACAACGTCCCGGTGGCCGTGTTCGGCGGCTCTGCCCCGTTCATCGCCAGCTGGCTGATCAACGAGACCGGCGACGTCGCCTCCCCGATGTACTTCTTCCTCCTGACCGCGGCCATCGCCCTGGTGGGCGTCGCCATGCTGCGGCCCACGGACCTGCTCGGCCACGAGGACGTGCCGGTCACCGGCTCCATCGACGCCGTGGGCGGCAAGGTGACGCGCACCGTCGCCCCGCGCCCCAAGGCCGACGCGCTCTGACCCGAGCCGCCGCCGACGACGGCGCCCCCCGCCTCCCGTGGATCGCACGGGGGCAGGGGGCGCCGTCGCGTCCGGGGCCGGCGGCCCCGGGGCCCGGGGTCAGCGGGCGGCGCGGAAGGTGACCTGCACCTGGACCATCGGCTTCTCGGCGACCGGGGCACCGTCCTCGCCCACGGGCACGAGGTCCACGTCCACGAGGCGCAGGGAGCGGCCGGCGTGGCGCACGCGGGTCAGGGCGACCATCTCGCCGTGGCCGGGCCGGGTGAACACCACGCGGACGGCCTGGACGTCGTAGAGCTCGCGGTCCGGCATGGCCGCCTGGGCCGCCACGACGGCGCGCAGCGTCATGGCGCCGCCGTGCACGGCGCCGGAGGGGTTGGCCAGCTCCGGCTTCGGCGCGAACCGGGCGCCGGGGGCGACGGCGGCGGTGACGGCCGGGC
>NZ_JANQCJ010000187.1:0-3005 GCF_024723355.1 Micrococcus sp. HG099
CCAACGTCACCGTCATCGAGCGGCTCTGACGGCACCGTCCTCACCCGAGGCGGCGGCGAGGCCGTCGTCGGAAGAATGCCATCGATTCTCCGGGAGAAAAGATTGCACTCGCCGATCGAGACCCCCCCTCCCCCTCGCCCCCCCCCCCCCGCCCCCCCCCCCCCCCCCGCCGCCCCTCCCCCTCTTCTCGCGCCCGACCCCCTTCCCCTCCCGCCCCTCCCGCGTTTGGGGTGACTTGTCGGGGGTCCCGGGGCTCTTCACCCCCGACAAGTCACCCCAAACGCGGGGCCCGGGCGGGGAATCGACGGGCGGGGACGCGAGAGCGGCGGCACCGCGACGGTGCGGGCCGGAATGGGATGATGGGGGCATGAGAGCCGACGCCCGCGCCAACCGCCAGGACCTGCTGGCCGCCGCCGGGCGTCTGCTCGAGGAGCAGGGCGCGGCCATGTCCCTGCGCGGGGTCGCGCAGGAGGCGGGGGTCGGCGTCGGGACGCTCTACCGGCACTTCCCCACGCGGCGGGACCTGCTGGACGCGGTCCTCGAGGACGTCGTGGCCCGGGTCAGCGGCATCCTGCACGCCTTCCTCGACGGCGGCGGGTCGGCCGACCGGCGCTGGCGGCGGCTGGCCGAGGAGCTCGCGGCCGTGAACCTCACCTCGCTCGTGACCGCAGGGGACGACCTCGAGGCCGCCGACCGGCCGCAGGAGGCCCTCATCGTGGAGGCGGAGCAGGTGATCATCTCGCTCACGGACCGGGCCGTGACCGAGGCCCGGCGCGCGGGGCTGGTGGCCTCGGGCGTCACGGGCACCCGCTACCTCACCGGTCTCCTGGCGGTCACGCGGCCGCCCGCCGGCGAGCTGCTGGCGCGCCACGCGGACCAGCGCGACTGGCTCCTGGGCGTCTACCTGCGCGGCCTGAGCCCCTGACGGGGACGGCGCCTCAGCCGTGCAGGACCTCGTCCTCGAGCACGGGCTGGGTCACGCTCCACGTCACGGCGCCGGCGAGCAGGCCGGAGGCCGCGGTGACGAGCAGCCGGGGCAGGCCCTCGACCTGGGTGAACAGGGACAGGCCCAGGATCACGACGGCGGCCGTCACCAGGGCGACGAAGAACGCGACGCACTCGCCGTCGCGACGGGCCTGCTCGGCGGCCGCGGCCGCGTGGGGGCAGGGGCGGGACGGGGTGCGGACGGCGGGGGCGGCGTCCGCGGCGGTGTCCGCGAGGGTGCGGGCCACGGCATGGGCGCCGGTGCGCGGCTCGACGGGCGTGCTCACGGAGGTCGGGGTGGGACGGTCCAGGGTGGTGCCGGTCATGGTGCGTCTCCTCGTGTGCGCGTCGGGCCGGTGGCCGCCGTCGGCGCGGTGCACCGGCGGCGGGCCCGTTGCGGGGCCTGCGTCCAGCATTCCGGAGGCGCCCCGCTCCCCGGCAGGGCCGTGAGGATGAACCTGGGCGGCCCCGTCTCATCCCCAGGTATGACCTGTGCGGTCCCTGGGCGGCATCTTCGGCCAGGTGGGGCGCGTCAGGGTGGGCTCGTCAGGGCGACGCCGGCCCGGTGCCTCGGCGTCCGGCGCCTCACCCACCTGCGCCTCAGGGCCGCCGGCCCCTCGGCTCCCGCGCCCGCTCAGAACTGCACGAGCCCTGCGCGGTGGGCGATCAGCACGGCCTGGACGCGGTCGCGGGCGCCGAGCTTGGC
The DNA here is from genome assembly GCF_024723355.1 of Micrococcus sp. HG099. Lineage (NCBI taxonomy): Bacteria > Bacillati > Actinomycetota > Actinomycetes > Micrococcales > Micrococcaceae > Micrococcus > Micrococcus sp. HG099. The sequence goes on from NZ_JANQCJ010000187.1 coordinate 1,691, forward strand.
GAGCACGCGGCCCACGTGGGTCTTCACGGTGGCCTCCGAGAGCACGAGCTCGCCGGCAATCTCCAGGTTCGCCGAGCCCTGCGCCATGAGCACGAGCACCTCGCGCTCGCGGGGCGTGAGGGACTCCACGACGGCCTGCTCGTGCTCGCACTCGGCGGTGCGGGCGTGGTCCGAGCGCAGGCGCGGCGCCATGTGCGCCATGAGCCGCCGCGTCGTGGAGGGGGCGATCACGGCGTCGCCGCGGTGCACCGTGCGGATCGCGGCGAGCAGCTCCTCCGGCGGCGCGTCCTTGAGCAGGAACCCGCTGGCCCCGGCCTCGATCGCGTCGAACGCGTACTCGTCCAGGTCGAAGGTGGTCAGCACCACGACGCGCGGGGCGTCCGGGCGCTGCAGCAGCGTCCGGGTGGCCTCGATGCCGTCCATCTCCGGCATGCGCACGTCCATGAGCACGACGTCAGCGCCCGCCACGGACACCGACGCCACGGCCTCGCGGCCGCTGCCGGCCTCGGCCACCACGGTGAGGTCCGGCTGGGAGTCCACGAGCATGGCCAGACCGGAGCGGATCAGGGCCTGGTCGTCCACCAGGGCCACGCGGACGGGGGCGTTCTCGGCGTCGGTGCTCATGCCCCGGATCATCTCATCCGGCCGGCCCAGAGGGGGGCCGTCGTCGAGGGGCCGAGCGGGGTTGGCCGAGCGGGGCCGGGCGCACTACTGCCAGGTAGCGCCGGATCTACCTGGCAGTACTGCGCCCGGCCGCGCCGCACCGCCGGCCGCACCGCCGGCTGCACCACCGGCCCCGCCCCTTATACCGACGAGTACGGCAGGTGCGCGGACACGCGGTACCCGGCGCCGGCGCGTGGCCCGGTCTCCACGGTCCCGCCGAACAGGGCCACGCGCTCGGCCGCCCCTCGCAGCCCCTGACCCGACCCGCGGGTGTCAGGGTCTGCGTCGGCGCCGCGCCCGTCGTCGTCGGCCTGGACGTCCAGGCCGCGCCCCGTCCAGGCGAGGGTGAGGAACGCGCTGGCCTGCGGGCCGCCGTGGCGCAGCGTGTTGGTGAGCGCCTCCTGCACGATCCGGTACGCCGCCAGCTCCCCGCCCGGCGGCAGCGGGCGCCGCGGGGCGCCGGTCTCCAGCAGGGACACCTCGAGCCCGGACAGGCGCATCGTCTCGATCAGCGCGGGCACGTCCGCGAGGGTCGGCTGGGGGCGGTGTCCGGGGGGCTGGCGGGCGCCGCGCCCGTCGCGGGAGGCGACGTCGGCGGGCAGCCGGGTCCGGCCCGCGCCGGGGGTCGTCCCCCCACCGCTCGTCCCCGCAC
>NZ_JANQCJ010000188.1:0-2974 GCF_024723355.1 Micrococcus sp. HG099
GCGTAAGATCGTCGGCAGCGTCGGATGTGTATAAGAGACGGGACGACGCCGGCGCCCTCCTCTCCCCGGTGACCGGCTCGCTCGCGGCGTGGGCGGCGGAGGACGGGGCGACCGTGGCGGCCGGGCAGACCGTGGCCGTCCTGGAGGCGATGAAGACGGAGACGCCCGTGACGGCCCCGGCGGCGGGCATCCTGCGCCGGGAGGCGCTGGCACCCGGGGCGGGCGTGGCCCGCGGACAGCGGCTGGCCCGCATCGAGTCCTGACGCGGACCGGACCGGGGCCCGCGACACGCCGGGGTCCCGGTCCGGTCCCGTCGAGTCGCCGTCCCGGTGCTGACCTGGCACGATCACCCCATGACCTCAGCCGACCACCGACCCGAGCCCGACACCGCGCCGGAGCCCGAGGCCTTCCCCGCGCTGGAGGACCCGTACCGGCGCAGCCTGCTGACGAACGAGCAGCGCAACGCGTGGGCCGCCCTCTCGGCGGCGTCCCTCGGCCTCGTGTCCCAGATGGAGTCCGACCTGCACCGGGACGCGGGCCTGACCCCCTTCGAGTTCCACCTCCTCTACGTGCTGGGCGCGGAGGAGTCCAGCCGGGAGGCCGAGGGCACGATGCCCATGAGCCGCGCGGCGCAGCTCGTGGACTCTTCCCTCTCCCGCCTGTCCCACGTGGTGCGGCGCATCGAGGAGCGCGGCTGGGTGGAGCGGCGCCCCTCGGCCGAGGACGCTCGCGTCACCCTCGTGGGCCTGACCCCCGAGGGCCGGCGTCGCATGGAGGCCGCGGTCCCCGTCTACGACCGGATGGTCTGCCGCGTCTTCGTGGACCACATGGCGGAGGAGGACCTCGCCGAGGTCACGCGCCTGTCGATGCGGCTGCTGGCCGGGCTGCGCGAGGGCCACTGGCTGCTCGACGCCATGGACCCGCACGGGTCCCGGCGGGCGGGCGTCGCCGGGGCCGACGCCGGGGCCGTGACCGGGGCCACGGGGGAGTCCGAGGAGGATTCCGAGGGCCGGCCGGCGAGTTGATCCCGCGCCCTCGCATCGCGTAGGGTAGGACGGCGCACGCCGCGTTGTTCTCGCTGTTCCCCGGTCAGGTGACCGGACGGACGGAGGGTCGGAAAAGCAACGCGCTCCCGCAGACCGGATCCCGGAACGCCGTCACGGCGGACCGGGGCTCACCGTCCACACCAGCGATCCCATAAGGCACTTCGGTTGGCTCTCACCCAGCCTGGTCCACCTTTTCGAGAAGTCGCAGTAAGAGTGCGGTGTCCACACCCGGGGCGGGGCTCACAACAGGCCCTGCGCGGACTCGTCCGCGCAGCGCCGCCATGCGGGTTCCGCCCGTCCTTTTACTACTACTTGCCACGAGGAGTGATCATGGCAGCTCACTGCCAGGTAACCGGGGCTGGGCCGGGATTCGGCCACAGCATCTCCCACTCGCACCGTCGCACCAAGCGCCGGTTCGACCCGAACATCCAGAAGAAGACCTACTGGGTCCCCTCCCTGCGCCGCAACGTCACCCTGACGCTGTCCGCCAAGGGCATCAAGACCATCGACGTGCGCGGGATCGACGCCGTCGTGGCGGACCTGATCGCGAAGGGAGTGAAGCTCTGACATGGCCAAGGACAAGGACGTTCGTCCGATCATCAAGCTGAAGTCCACCGCCGGCACCGGGTACACCTACGTGACCCGCAAGAACCGCCGCAACAACCCGGACCGCATCACCCTGAAGAAGTACGACCCGGTGGTCCGCAAGCACGTCGACTTCCGAGAGGAGCGCTGAGATGGCCAAGAAGTCCAAGATCGCCAAGAACGAGCAGCGCAAGGCCATCGTCGCCCGCTACGCCGAGAAGCGTCTCGAGCTGCGCAAGACCCTCGTGGACCCGAACGCTTCGGACGAGGCCCGCGAGGCCGCTCGCCTGGGTCTGCAGAAGCTGCCCCGCGACGCCTCCCCGGTGCGCGTGCGCAACCGCGACGCCATCGACGGCCGTCCGCGCGGCACCTTCCAGCGCTTCGGCATCTCCCGCGTGCGCTTCCGCGACATGGCGCACCGTGGCGAGCTGCCCGGCGTGACCAAGTCCTCCTGGTGACCCCCGCTCCCCGCTGACGCGCGTCGGCGGGGCAGGGTCCCACCCCGACGGCGGCCGCATCCTCCTCACGGAGGGTGCGGCCGCCGTCGTCGTGTCCGGGGCCCGGATCGTGCCCGCCGCCCGCCCGCTCCGGGGGCGCCGCGGGCGCTCCGGCGGGGAGAAAACCGGAGAAAAGGGCGGATTCACGCGGATCAGGGGGCGCTTCCGGGGCCTCGAGGTGGTACGTTCGCAACTGGCAACCCGGTCCGAACGGTCCGGGATCCGTGAAACCGACGTCCCATAGGGAGGACCCATGGCCATGAACCGCAAGGAACTCGTCGCCGCCGTCGCCGAGCGCTCCGGCAACACCCAGGCCGCCGTCAGCGATGTGCTGGACGCCCTCTTCGAGGTGTTCACCGCCCAGGTGAAGAAGGGCGAGAAGGTCTCGATCCCCGGCTGGATGGCCGTGGAGCGCACCGAGCGCAAGGAGCGCACCGGTCGCAACCCGCGCACCGGTGAGGAGATCACCATCCCCGCGGGCTACTCCGTGAAGGTGACCGCCGGCTCCAAGCTCAAGGCCGCCGCCTCCGAGTGATCCCGGCCGCGGAGCGGGCCTTCAGGCCCGTCCCGCGTCACCGCACCACGGGCGTCCCACCGCAGGGTGGGGCGCCCGTCGTCGTCTCCGGGGCAGTCCCGGACCCGGCGTAGGATGGCAGGGTCCCAGCCGGTCGTCGCCGACCGGGCCCGTGCGAGAGGAGCCGAGGCATGCGCAGCGCCGTCGACGCCGCCCCGCGCGCGTCCGGGCGCCCCCGTCCGGCTCCGGGCCGGGTGGTCCGCGGCCCTGCCCGCCTCGCCCGGGGCGTGGCCGGCGCCCTGGCCATGACCGTGCTGGCTGCCCTCTTCCAC
>NZ_JANQCJ010000189.1:0-2861 GCF_024723355.1 Micrococcus sp. HG099
CCCGCGCCCAGCGCGAGGCCGCAGCCGCCGCGGAGGAGCCCGCCGAGGACGCCGACGTCGACCTCGAGGACGAGGAGCCGGGCCGTGCCGCCGGGCCGGCCGCGCCGTCGTCGCCCGCGGCCGCCGTGCCCTTCAGCACCCCCGAGCCCGTGCCGCCCGTGACCGCCGAGCCGGCCCGCGGCACCCAGTCCGAGCTGGGCGGGGACGTGTCCTACACCCTGCCCCAGTCGGCCCTGCTGCCCGCCGGCCCCCAGCCGAAGGAGCGCTCCGAGGCCAACGACCGGGTCGTGGCCGCGCTGACCACCACGTTCACCGAGTTCAAGGTGGACGCCCAGGTCACCGGCTTCTCCCGCGGGCCCACGGTCACGCGCTACGAGGTCGAGGTGGCCCCCGGCACCAAGGTCGAGAAGGTCACCGCCCTGGAGAAGAACATCGCCTACGCGGTGGCCTCCTCGGACGTGCGCATCCTCAGCCCCATCCCGGGCAAGCGCGCCATCGGCATCGAGATCCCCAACACGGACAAGGAGGTCGTGGCCCTCGGCGACGTCCTGCGCTCGCAGGCCGCCCAGCGCACCGACCACCCCATGGTCATGGGCGTGGGCAAGGACGTGGAGGGCGGCTACGTGGTGGCCAACCTCGCGAAGATGCCGCACATGCTCGTGGCCGGCGCCACCGGCGCGGGCAAGTCCTCCTTCGTGAACTCGATGATCACCTCGATCCTGATGCGCTCCACGCCGGACGAGGTGCGCATGGTGATGGTGGACCCCAAGCGTGTGGAGCTCACCGCCTACGAGGGCGTCCCGCACCTGGTCACCCCCATCATCACGAGCCCCAAGAAGGCCGCCGAGGCCCTCCAGTGGGTGGTCAAGGAGATGGACACCCGCTACGACGACCTCGCGGCGTTCGGCTACAAGCACGTGGACGACTTCAACAAGGCCGTCCGCGCCGGGCAGGTGAAGCTGCCGCCGGACTCCAAGCGCGTGCTGCGCCCGTACCCGTACCTGCTGGTGATCGTGGACGAGCTCGCGGACCTGATGATGGTCGCCCCGCGCGACGTCGAGGACGCGATCGTGCGCATCACCCAGCTGGCCCGCGCGGCCGGCATCCACCTGGTGCTCGCCACCCAGCGGCCCTCCGTGGACGTGGTCACCGGCCTGATCAAGGCCAACGTGCCCTCGCGCATGGCGTTCGCGACCTCCTCCGTGACCGACTCCCGCGTGGTCCTGGACCAGCCGGGCGCCGAGAAGCTGCTGGGTCAGGGCGACGCCCTGTTCCTGCCCATGGGCAAGTCCAAGCCGATGCGCGTGCAGGGCGCCTGGGTCAACGAGTCCGAGATCCACGCCGTGGTGGAGCACGTGAAGTCGCAGATGCAGGTGCAGTACCGCGAGGACGTGGTGCCGGAGAAGACCGAGAAGGTCATCGACGAGGACATCGGCGAGGATCTGGACCTGCTCCTGCAGGCGGTCGAGCTCGTGGTCACCACGCAGTTCGGTTCCACCTCCATGCTCCAGCGCAAGCTGCGCGTGGGCTTCGCCAAGGCCGGCCGCCTGATGGACCTCATGGAGTCCCGCGGCGTGGTGGGCCCCTCCGAGGGCTCCAAGGCCCGCGACGTCCTGGTCAAGCCGGACGACCTCGCCGACGTGCTCGCCACCATCTCCGGCGACGCCCCGCCGTCGGGAGGCTCCGGCGAGGGCGGCGCCCCGGCGGCGGCTCCGGCCGCCCCGGCGTCCGCCGGCCCGCGGGACCTGGTCCAGGAGGACCTCGACGCGCGGCCCGCGGCGCAGAGCTGGGACGATGAGGACGACGACGAGGGATCGGAGGACGCGTGGCAGCTCACGGGCAGATGAGCACGGGCGGCGAGGCGGAGCGGGTCTCCGCCTGGAACCTGCCGAACATTCTGACCTCGGTCCGCATCCTGATGGTGCCCCTCTTCGCGTGGGCGCTGTGGGCGGGCGGACCGTGGGGCGGGGGCTCGGCGACCGCGCGGTGGATCGCCGTCGCGCTGTTCGCCGCGGCCATGTACACGGACAAGCTCGACGGCGACATCGCCCGGGCACGGGGCCTGATCACCGACTTCGGCAAGATCGCGGATCCGATCGCGGACAAGCTGCTCACGGGCGCCGCCCTCGTGCTGTTCTCCCTGCTGGGGGAGCTGTGGTGGTGGGTGACCGTGGTGATCCTGGTGCGCGAGTGGGGCATCACCCTGATGCGGTTCGTGGTGATCCGGTACGGCGTCATGCCGGCCGGGCGCGGCGGCAAGCTCAAGACCGTGCTGCAGGCCGTGGGCATCGGCCTGCTGCTGATGCCGCTGGCCCCCGTGGTGGGCGGCTGGTGGCCGTGGGTCGGCTGGACCGTGATCGGCGCCGCCACCGTGCTCACCGTCCTCACCGGGCTGGAGTACGTCAAGGACGCCTGGATCCTGCGGCGGGACGCCCTCGCCGCCCGGCGCGGGGCCTGAGCCCGTGGCCGCGCAGGAGACGGTGCGTGCGCTCGCGGGGGCCGGGCTGACCGTGGCCACCGCCGAGTCCCTGACGGCCGGCCTCATGGCCGCCCGCCTCGCGGACGTGCCCGGCGCCTCCGCCGTCCTGCAGGGCGGCGTGGTGGCCTACCAGAACAGCGTGAAGGCGGGCCTGCTCGGCGTGCCCGCGGACCTGCTCGAGCGCGTCGGCGCCGTCGACCCCGAGGTGGCCCGCCGCATGGCCGAGGGCGCCCGCGCGGGGCTCGGCGCGGACGTCGGGGTGGCCACCACGGGCGTGGCCGGCCCCGAGCCGCACCAGGGCCGCCCCGTGGGCACGGTCTGGCTCGGCGTGGCCGTCCCGGAGCGGCTGGCGGCCGCCCTGGACGGGCTCGGCGGCGAGCGC
>NZ_JANQCJ010000018.1:0-27788 GCF_024723355.1 Micrococcus sp. HG099
CCCACGCCTGGAGCGCGGGCGCGGTCTCCGGGCGCTCGAGGGGCCGTTGCAGCGGCGGCACGGCGGCGGCGAACACGGCTGTGTCGAAGCGCCGGTGCGCGTGCGGCGCCGAGTGCCAGCGGGCCACGGGCCGCAGCAGGTCGGTGCGCAGACCGAGCCCGCGCGCGGCCAGCATCCGCGGCAGGCTCTCCGCGCCCTCCTCGAGGGAGCTGCCGCCGCCGCCCCAGGTCTCGCCCCGCGCGTCGAGCACCACGTCGGCGTCGGTGCGCCCGGCCAGCAGGACGCCGGCCTCGTCGTGGAGCTCGCGGACGGCGGCGACCACCTGCTGCCGCGCGCAGCGGCGGTCCGTGGTGCCCAGCACGCGGGCCCAGTGGGCCGGGTCCGGGCCGAACCACGCGCACGCGTCGGCGTCGGCCTCGGAGAGCGCGCCGCCCGGCAGGCCGACCCGCCCCAGCGGGGTGCGCCCGGGACGGTGCCGCAGGAACACCTCCGGCCCGTCCTCGCCGTCGCGCACCAGCACCACGGAAGAGGCGGGCCGGGCGGGGCGGACCTGGCGGAAGCGCTGCTCCAGCCACTGGCGGGTCTGCTCCGCCTCGGGTTCCGGGACCGGCAGCAGCGTGCCGGCCGGGTCAGCGGACGCGGACAGTGATCTCCACCTCGACCGGGGCGTCCAGGGGCAGCACGGCCACCCCGACGGCGGAGCGGGCGTGGCGCCCGGCCTCACCGAAGATCTCGGCCAGCACGTCCGAGGCGCCGTTGAGCACGCCGGGCTGTCCCGTGAAGGAGGGGTCGGAGGCCACGAAGCCGACGACCTTGACGACCTGGGCCACGCGGTCCAGCTCTCCGATCAGCTCGTGGACGGCGGCCACGGCGTTCACCGCGCAGACGCGGGCGAGCTCCCGGGCGCGCTCCGCGCTCACCTCGGCGCCGACCTTGCCCGTGGCGGGCAGGGACCCGGCCACGAACGGCAGCTGGCCGGAGGTGAGCACGAGGTCGCCGTCCCGGATCGCCGGGACGTAGGAGCCCACCGGGGCGGCCACGGCCGGACGCTCGAGCCCGAGCTCGGCGAGGCGGTCGGCCACGGCGCCCTCGCCCCACGTGGGGGCCTGCGCCTTCTCCGCCACGGTCAGGCCGCCTTCGGGCGCTTGAGGTAGGCCACGGGGTTGGGGCCGTCCGGGCCCGGGACCACCGCGACGAGCTCCCAGCCGTCCTCGCCCCACTGGTCGAGGATCTGCTTGGTCGCGTGGATCAGGAGGGGGATCGTGGCGTACTCCCACTTGGTCTGCTCAGTCATGCCCGACAGCCTAGCGAGGCCCGCGGACACCCGGCTGCGTCCCAGGCGCCCGCGCTACACTCCCGCCCATGGCCTCCCGCACGTCCCGTCGTCTCCCCGAGCCCTCGAGCGCCCTCGGCCGCCTGCTCGCCTTCCTGGGCCTGTCCGCCCTCGCCGGGCTGCTGGTGGCGGCACTGCTGCTGCCGCTGGCCGGCCTGACCGGCGTGGCCGCCGCCTCGGGCCGCGAGATGCTGGACGAGCTGCCGGACGAGCTGCCCGCTGAGCCGGTGTCCGTGCCCTCCCGCATGATCTCGGAGGACGGCGAGGAGATCGCGGTCTTCTACGAGGAGAACCGCATCCCGGTGCCCCTGGACCAGATCTCCGAGCACATGCGCAATGCGATCGTGGCCGTCGAGGACGAGCGCTTCTACGAGCACGACGGCGTGGACGCCCGCGGCCTGATCCGCGCGACCGTGAACAACGCCACGTCCGACTCCACGCAGGGCGCGTCCACGCTCACGCAGCAGTTCGTGAACAACATGCTCGTGAACGTGCAGCAGATCCGCGGCGACTCCCGCCTGACCCTCTCCGGCACCAAGAACGTCTCGGACAAGGTGAAGGAGATCAAGCTCGCGGTCGCCGTCGAGGAGCAGATGACCAAGGACGAGATCCTCGAGGGCTACCTCAACATCGTCCTGTTCTCCGGCCGGGCCTACGGCGTGGAGGCCGCGTCCCGGTACGTCTTCGGCAAGTCCGCCGCAGAGCTGGAGAGCTGGGAGGCCGCCACCCTCGCCGGCATGGTCCAGTCCCCCACCCGCTTCAACCCGGCCCGCAACCCCGAGGAGGCCACCGAGCGCCGCAACCTCGTGCTGGGTGCCATGGAGAAGAACGGCTACCTCACCGAGGAGGAGCGCGCCGAGGCCGTGGCCAAGCCCATGGAGGTCGTCATGGAGTCGCGCCCCTCGGGCTGCCTGTACTCCAAGTTCGGCTCCTACTTCTGCGACTACGTGGAGCGCCAGATCCTCGCGGACCCGGCCTTCGGCCCGGACCCGCAGTCCCGCCAGGCCCTGCTGGACCGCGGCGGCCTGACCATCCGCACCACGATCGACTCCGAGCTGCAGAAGGCCGCGGAGGAGAACCTGCGCAAGTCCGTGCCCAACAACGAGTCCCTGGGCGCCGGCCACGCGTTGACCTCCGTGCAGGCCGGCACCGGCAACATCGTCACCATGGCGCAGAACACCGAGTACGCCATCCAGGACGAGCTCGGCCACACCTCGCTGAACTTCAACGTGGACCGCGAGTGGGGCGGCGGCCAGGGCTTCCAGGCCGGCTCGACCCTCAAGCCCTTCGTGGCCCTGACCTGGCTGCGCAACGGCAACCGGATGGTCGACTCCGTGGACGCGTCCCGCAACGTCTACCCCACGGGCACCCGCTTCGAGGCCTCCTGCCGTCCGGGCGGCTACACCACCATCGGCGGCACCTGGCAGTTCAAGAACGTCATCCCCGGGATGCTCCGCCAGGTCCGCGTGGACGAGGGCCTGTTCTGGTCCGTGAACACCCCCACCGTGGCCACGGCGTACCAGATGGACCTGTGCGACATCACGAGCCTCACCACCCAGCTGGGCATCACCCGCGCGTTGGACAGCTCGCCGCTGCAGCCGGACGACCCCTCGTTCCTGCTCGGCAAGGACTCCATCGCCCCGCTCTCCCTGGCCGGCGCCTACGCGGCCATCGCCGCGGACGGCCTCTACTGCGAGCCCCGCGCCATCCTGGAGGTCACGGACACCATGGGCAACCAGTACGACGTCGCCGGCCCGCAGTGCGACCAGGTGGTGGACCCGAAGCACATCGCCGAGCTGATGCCGGTCCTGCGGCACATCGGCGGCTTCAACATCGCCGAGGAGGGCGCCGGCTACGAGTTCGGCGGCAAGACCGGCACCAACGACAACGTCTCCTCCACCTGGTTCACGGGCTTCACCACCGAGCTGGCCACCGCCGTGTGGACCGGCCGCTACAACAACCTGAAGTCCATGACGGGCGAGACCGTGAACGGCGAGGTCCGCAACCCGTTCTACTCGACCTCCATCAACGGCCCCTCGTGGCTCGAGTACAACCAGCTCGCCAAGGAGAAGTACCCGCCGGGCGAGCTGCCCGACTGGGACGGCCCGCAGTCCGAGGACCCGGGCGCGGAGGGCGAGCACCCGGACGGCACCGCCTTCCACATCGACGACCTCGACCGCGGCGGGCCCCAGCCCGAGGCCGTCCCGGCCAACTGACCCGCATGCGTCCTTCCGTCACCGCCCCGCGCCGGATCGTCCGCGCGGGGTCGCGGGCCGCCGTCGGGATGGGGGCCGCCGCCGCGCTGGGGCTGGCCTGGGGCCTCGTGGAGGCCGAGGCCCGCGTGGTCCGCACGCACCGGCTCGCCGTGCTGCCCGCCGGCGCGGACCCGGTCCGGGTGCTGCACCTCTCGGACATCCACCTGCTGCCCCGCAACCGCTCCCGGATGGCGTGGCTGCGCGAGCTGGACGCGCTCGAGCCGGACCTCGTGGTCAACACGGGGGACAACATCTCCGCCGCCGCGTCCGTGCCGCTCGTCCTGGACGCGCTGGGCCCGCTGCTGCGCCGCCCCGGCGTGTTCGTGCCCGGCTCGAACGACTACTACGAGCCCAAGCCGGCCAACCCGTTCCGCTACTTCGCCGGGCCGTCCCGGATGGACGAGGACCGAGCCCGGCTGCCCACCGAGGCGCTCTTCGGGGCGTTCCGGGCCGCCGGCTGGGCCGACCTGACCAACCGCGGGTCCGTGCTGAGCGTGCCCACGCGCGCCGGGACCGTGCTCGAGGTCCTCGCCGCCGGCACCGACGACCCGCACCTGGGCCTCGACGCCTGGGGCGGCTTCCCGGCCCCGGTCCCGGCTCCGGGGGACGCCGCGGCCTCGGGCCCGGCGTCCGCCCACGACGACGGCGCAGCCGGGCCCGGCGGGGACGGCCGGTTCCGGCTCGGGGTCACCCACGCCCCCTACCGCCGCGTGCTGGACGCCATGACCGCCGACGGCGCCGACCTGTTGCTGGCCGGGCACACCCACGGCGGCCAGGTCTGCCTCCCCGGGTTCGGCGCCCTCGTGACCAACTGCGACCTGCCGCGCCCCCAGGCCTCCGGGGTCTCCACGTGGACCGCCGCCGGGCGCACCGTGTCGCTCGAGGTGTCGGCGGGGCTGGGCACCGCGCCGTCGGCCCCCGTGCGCTTCGCGTGCCGGCCCGAGGCCGTGGTGCTGGAGCTGCTCCCCCGCGCTTGAGCGGCTGACCTGGGGCTGTCCTGTCCGGGCCCGGCGGTAGAGTACCCGCTGTGACGCGCACCGCAACCCGACCGCTGCCCCTGCGCGAGGCCCTCCAGGGCGTCGCCCCCTACCTGCAGGGCGTGCGCGGGCGATGGGTGCTCGGCCTGCTCTCCGCGATGGCCGCGGGCCTGGTCGCCCTCGCGATCCCGCAGGTCGTCCAGGTGCTCGTGAACACCGTGTTCGCCGAGGCCGCTCCCGGGACGGCCGGCACCGCCGACCCCGCCGCGGGCGTGTGGTGGGCGGCCGGCGCGCTGGCCCTGCTCGGCCTGGCCGAGGCGCTGTTCATCTGGCTGCGCCGCTTCTTCATCCTGCCGCCGGCGGCGGACGTGGAGAACCGGGCCCGCATCAGCATCTACCGGCGCCTGCAGCGCCTGCCCGTCGCGTTCCACGACGCCTGGGCCTCCGGCCAGCTGCTCTCCCGCGCCCAGGGGGACCTGGCGCTGCTGCGCCGCTGGATCGCCTTCGGCTCCGTGATGCTCGTGGTGGAGTCGGTGACCATCGTGGTCGGCCTCGTCCTGCTGTTCGTGATGTCCTGGCAGCTGGCCCTGCTGTACCTGGTCGCGGCCGTGCCGATCATGATCCGCTCGTTCCGCTTCCGCACCGACTTCCGGGCAGCCTCCCGCCTCTCCCAGGACCAGGCCGGCGACCTCGCCACCACCGTGGAGGAGTCCGTGCACGGCATCCGCGTGCTCAAGGCCTTCGGCCGCGGCCCGGACGCGCTGGACGGCTTCCGCGGCGAGGCCGAGACCCTGCAGGGCACCGAGGTGCACAAGGCCTCCGTGCTGGCCAAGTTCATCTCCCTCACCGTGTCCCTGCCGGAGCTCGTGCTCGGCGTCGCGCTCGGCCTCGGCCTGTACCTCGTGGCGGTCGGGGACCTCACGGTGGGCGCGCTGGCCGCATACTTCGCCACGACGGCGGTGCTCGCCCGCCCCGTGGAGGGCGTGGGCCAGCTGATGGGCATGACCCTCTCCGCCAAGACCGCCATCGACCGCCACCTCGAGGTGATGCGCGTGCCCGTGGCCGTCGCCTCCCCCGCCGGCATGGACGCCGCGGAGGAGGAGGCCACCTCCCGTGCCGTGGCCTCGAGCGCGGCGGAGGACTCGCCCGTCGTGACGGACGGGCTGCCGCCGTCGTCGGGCCGGCTCGCCTTCCGGGACGTCGTCTTCCGCTACCCGGACGCCCCCGAGGACTCCCGCCCCCTGCTCGCCGGGGTGGACCTGGAGCTGACGCCCGGGGAGACCATGGCGCTCGTGGGCGTCACGGGCTCCGGCAAGTCCACCCTCGTGCAGCTCGTGCCGCGCCTGCTGGACGTCACCGCGGGCGTCGTCGAGGTGGACGGCACGGACGTGCGCGCGTACCCGCTGGACGAGCTGCGCCGCCGCGTGTCCATCGCCTTCGAGGACGCCACCCTGTTCTCGGACACCGTCCGCGCCAACGTGCTGCTCGGCGCCCCCGCCGAGGTCACCGCGGACGGGCTGGACTCCCCGCGCGCCCAGGCGCTGCTGGACCTGGCTCTGGACACCGCCCAGGCCGGGTTCGCCCGCGACCTGCCCGCGGGCGTGGACACGGAGATCGGCGAGGAGGGGCTGAGCCTGTCCGGCGGGCAGCGCCAGCGCATCGCCCTGGCCCGCGCGATCGCCGCCCGCCCGGACGTGCTCGTCCTGGACGACCCGCTCTCCGCCCTGGACGTGCGCACCGAGGAGGCCGTCACCGGCCGGCTGCGCGAGGTCCTGGCGGGCACCACCACGCTGATCGTGGCCCACCGGCCCTCCACCGTGGCCCTCGCCGACCGCGTGGCCGTGCTGCAGGACGGGGCGATCCACGACGTCGGCACGCACGCCGAGCTGCTCGCCCGCTCGGCCGCCTACCGGGAGATCATCACCACCGGCGCCGCCGAGGACCGCAGCCTCGCCGGACTCGCGGACGCCGCCCACGACGACGCGGCCCTCGCCGCCGCCACGGACGCCGCCCGGCCCCCGGCCGGAGCCGCGCGTCCGCCCGCAGGCCGGACCGCCGGCCGGGAGGAGACCCGATGAGCCCGCGCCGCCGGACCGGATCGACCGCCGCGCCCGAGACCTCCACCCTGTCCGTGGTGGACCCCGCCGCCGCCCGGGGCCTGCGGGTGCTCGGCGTGCGCGCCGAGGAGACACTCGAGTACACCCCCGAGGAGCGCCGCCACGTCCGCCGCCGTTCCTGGGCGCTGCTGCGCCAGCTCGCCGGCCCCGTGAAGGGGATGCTGTGGCTCACGGTGGTCCTCGTGGTCGTCTCCAACGCCGCGCGCGCCGCGGTGCCGCTGGTGATCGCCTGGGCGATCGACTGGGGCCTGCCCCAGGTCGTCGAGGCGGTGCGCACCGGGGCGGACGCGTGGGGCGTCGTCGTGCTGGTGGGCGGGGCCTACGCCCTCACCGGCGTCACCGGCGGCGTGCTGCTGGGCCTGTACCAGTGGCTCACGGCGCGCGCGAGCCAGCGCATGCTGCTCGCGCTGCGCGTGCGCGTGTTCCGGCACACCCAGCGACTCTCCCTGGGCTTCCACGAGAAGTACACGTCCGGGCGCGTGATCTCCCGGCAGACCTCGGACCTCGAGGCGCTGCGCGAGCTGCTCGACCAGGGCGTGTCCTCGCTCGTCTCCGGCGTGCTGTTCATGGCGTTCACCGCGGTGTCCATCGTGCTGCTGGACCCGCCCTCGGCCCTCGTGCTGCTCGTGGCGTTCATCCCCGTGGCCGTCGCCGTGCGCTGGTACCAGAAGCGCTCCGAGGAGGCCTACCGGCGCTCCCGGGTGTCCTCGGCGCGCGCGATCGTGCACTTCGTGGAGACCATGACCGGCATCCGCGCCGTGCAGGCCTTCCGCCGCCAGCGCGCCAACGAGGCGAAGTACACCCGCCTGGCCACCGACTACCGGGACGACATGGTGCACACGCTCACCCTGTTCGGCGTCCTGCAGCCCGTGCTCGTGGTGACCGGCAACCTCACCGTGGCGGCGCTGCTCGTGTTCGGCGGGCTCCGGGTGCTCTCCGGCGACCTCGAGGTGGGCGTGCTCGTGGCCCTCGTGCTCGCCGGCCGCCGCGTGTTCCAGCCCATGGAGATGGTGGCCATGTTCTACTCCTCGTTCCAGTCCGCCGGCGCGGCCCTGGAGAAGGTCTCGGGCCTGCTCGAGGAGGAGCCCGCCGTGGTCGAGGCGCCCGAGCCCACCCCGCTGCCCGGGGCCGCGGCCGCCGGCGAGGGCGTGGCCTCCGGGCGGATCGAGTTCCGGGACGCCGTCTTCGGCTACGGCCCAGAGAAGGTGGTCCTGCCCGAGTTCGACCTCACCGTGCCGGCCGGGCAGACCGTGGCCGTGGTGGGCCAGACCGGCGCCGGCAAGTCCACGCTCGTGAAGCTGATCGCGCGGTTCTACGACCTCACGTCCGGCTCCCTCACCCTGGACGGGGTCGAGCTGAAGGAGCTGGCGAGCGCGGACCTGCGACGCAACGTGGTGATGGTGACCCAGGAGGCGTTCCTGTTCTCCGGGACGGTGGCCGAGAACATCGCGCTGGGCCGACCGGGCGCCTCCGAGACCGAGATCCAGGCGGCCGCGCGCGCCGTGGGCGCCCACGAGTTCATCCTCGACCTGCCCGAGGGGTACGACACGGACGTCTCCAAGCGCGGCGGGCGGCTCTCCGCCGGCCAGCGACAGCTCGTGTCCTTCGCCCGCGCGTTCCTGGCCGACCCGGCCGTGCTCATCCTCGACGAGGCCACCAGCTCCCTGGACCTGCCCAGCGAGCGACTGGTCCAGGACGGCCTCGAGCGGCTGCTGGGCAACCGGACGGCGCTGATCATCGCGCACCGGCTGAGCACCGTGGAGATCGCCGACCGCGTCCTCGTGGTGCACGACGGCCGCGTGGTGGAGGACGGCTCCCCCGCCGAGCTCGTGGCCGTCGGCGGCCGCTTCGCCGCCCTGCACCGGGCCTGGGAGGACTCGCTCGTCCCCGACGACGCCTGACCCGCCCGGCCTCGGGCACTTTCGCTCGGGAAATCGTCGCTACCATCCCGGGATTCCGACGGCGTAGCGACGATTTCCCGAGCGAAAGTCAGGGACGGTGGCGGCGCACCCAGGCGATGGCGCGCCGGAACCCGTCGAGCCGGTCGTCGGCGGTGAGCCTCAGCGACCGCCAGCCGCGGTCGTGGAACCAGCCGTCCCGCCGCGCGTCGCGGGCCTGCTGCTCGCGCGAGCGGTGATGCCCGCCGTCGTACTGCAGCGCCAGCCACCAGTCCCGATACCCCAGGTCCGCGACGGGCGCGAACCGGTCGCCGGGGTCCCCGGAGACCTGCAGCTCCGGCTCCGGAAGGCCGGCGTCCACCAGGGCGAGCCGCAGCTCGGTCTCCGGCGGCGAGTCGGCCCCCACCCGCACCAGGTCCAGGGCCGCCCGGGCCGCGCGCACGCCCTTGAACCGCCCCGCCCGGCGCAGCGCCGCCCGCAGCGCCTCGACGCTCGTCACGGGCTCGCCCCGCCGCCCGTCCCCTGCGATCCACGGACGGTTCACGAGCGCGTCCCCGGCGATCACCAGCGGATCCACCGGACCTCGCGGCATCAGCGAGGCCAGGTCCAGCCACGTCCGCTCCACCGACGTGACGGCGATCCCGTGCAGCGCCACCACGTCCTCCTGCGGCACGGAGCGCCCGTGCGTGACCACCCCGGACCGGTCGCAGACGCCGCGCCCGTGCCGCCGGCTCACGTGCAGCCGCCCGTCCGGCCGCACCCACGGCGGCACCGTCAGCCGGTGCAGCAGCAGCGCGCTCAGGTGGGAGACCACTCCCCCGGTCAAGGGCACGACGGCGGCTGCCTCCTCCGGCACCCACGGCAGGGGGTCCACGGGGTAGCCGAGGTTGGCCCACTCGCCGCGCTCGGCCTCCCGGGCCCGGTGGAGCCCGTGGCTCACGCGGCGCAGATCGGCTCGGCGGGTGCGCTCGACCGAGACGCCGGCGCGGCTGAGGTCGGCCGCGCCGAAGGGGAGGTCGGAGAAGGCGGCGGGCAGCGGGGCGGGTTCACGAGGCGACATGTCGCGAACACTGGCCCGTCCGGCGTCGGGCCGACGACCGGAGCGGGCCGTCCGTGGACGGGCGCGCGGCCGCCGTCGTCTGTGCAGGACCGGACGCCCCACCCACCCCCGGACTTTCGCTCGGGGAATCGTCGCTACCGCGCCGAAATCCCGGCATGGTAGCGACGATTTCCCGAGCGAAAGCGCCCATGTCGGCGGCGGAAGCACCCGTAGGGGGCCGGGGGTCAGGCCTCGAAGGGGCGGCCCGTGAGCCGCTCGTACGCCTCCACGTAGCGGGCGCGGGTCTTCTCCACGACGTCGGCGGGCAGCTCCGGCGGCTCGGCCCCGGAGGCGCGGTCCCAGCCGGATGCGTCGCTCGTGAGCCAGTCGCGGACGAACTGCTTGTCGAAGCTGGCCTGGGCGCGGCCGGGCTCGTAGTCCTCGGCGTCCCAGAAGCGGGAGGAGTCGGGGGTGAGGACCTCGTCGCCGAGCACCACCTGGCCGGTGGCGGGGTCCACGCCGAACTCGACCTTCGTGTCGGCCAGGATGATGCCGGCGTCGCGGGCGATCGACTCGGCGCGGGAGTACAGGTCCAGGGTGAGGTAGCGCAGCCGCTCGGCGGCCTCGGCCCCCACCCGCTCGCTCATCTGCTCGAACGTGATGTTCTCGTCGTGCTCGCCGACCTCCGCCTTCGCGGACGGCGTGAAGATCGCCGGGTCCAGGCGGGAGCCGTCCACGAGCCCCGTGGGCAGCGGCAGGCCGGTGACGGTCCCGGACTCGCGGTACTCGGCCAGGCCGGAGCCGGTGAGGTAGCCGCGGGCGATGCACTCCACGGGGAACATCCGCAGGCGCTTGACCACCATGGCACGGCCGGCCACGGCCTCGGGCACGTCCGTGCTCACCACGTGGTGCTCCACGGGCGCGCCGGCGGCGCCGTTGTACCCCTCGGCGAGCCGCTCGAACCACCACAGCGTGAGCTGGGTGAGCACGGCGCCCTTGTCCGGGATGGGCGGGGAGAGCACGTGGTCATAGGCGCTGATCCGGTCGGAGGCCACCACGAGCAGGGTCTCGGACTCGCCGGGGGCGGCGTCGGCGGGCTCGTAGAGGTCGCGCACCTTGCCGGAGTACACGTGGCGCCATCCCGGCAGCTCGAGGGCCTCGGCGCCGGCGAAGCCGCGTGGCGCGGCTCGGGACTGGGGCGCGGTGTCGGGCGCGGGGGTCTCGTGGCTCATCGCGCGTCCTCCCCGGCCTGTCCGGCCTGCCCGTCGGCGGCGGGGACGGCGATCTCGCCGCGCTCGGCCTTGAGCCCGATGTCGGTGCGCCACTGGGCGCCGTCGAAGCGGATCCGCTCCACGCCGGCGTAGGCCCGCTCGCGCGCCTGCGCGAGGTCGGCGCCGCGGCCGACGACGGCCAGCACCCGGCCGCCGGCGGTCACCACGTCGTCCCCGGACGTCGCGGTGCCCGCGTGGATCACGTGCACGCCCTCGAGCGCCTCGGCGTCCGCCAGGCCCGTGATGACGTCGCCCTTGGAGGAGGTCGCAGGGTAGCCGGCGGAGGCCATGACCACGTCCACGGCGACGTCGTCGCTCCACTCCAGCGCGCGGTCGGCGCCGAGCCGGCCGGCGGCGGCGTCGGCGAGCAGCCGGCCCAGCGGGGTCGTCAGGCGGGCGAGCACGGCCTGCGTCTCGGGGTCGCCGAAGCGCACGTTGAACTCGATGACCTCGACGCCCTTGGCGGTCACGGCGAGGCCGCAGAACAGCACGCCCGTGAAGGGGGTGCCGCGGCGGGCCATCTCGGCCAGCACGGGGCGGGCCACGCGGTCCATGACCTCCTCGGTGAAGCCCTCGGGCAGCCACGGCAGCGGCGTGTAGGCGCCCATGCCGCCGGTGTTGGGGCCGGCGTCGCCGTCGTGGATGCGCTTGAAGTCCTGCGCGGGGGTGAGGGCGACGGCGTCGGTGCCGTCGCAGAGCACGAAGAGGGAGACCTCGGGGCCGTCGAGGAAGTCCTCGATGACCACGGTCCCGCCGGCGTCGAAGCAGGCCTGGGCGTGGGCGAGGGCCTCGGCCCGGTCGGAGGTGACCACGACGCCCTTGCCGGCGGCGAGACCATCGTCCTTGACCACGTGCGGGGCGCCGAACTCGTCCAGGGCGGCGGCGGCCTCCTCGGCGGTGGCGCAGGTGCGGGAGCCGGCGGTGGGCACGCCCGCGGCGGCCATGACCTCCTTGGCGAACGCCTTGGACGCCTCGAGCTGCGCGGCGGCCCGGGAGGGGCCGAACACGGCGAAGCCGGCCTCGCGCAGGGCGTCAGAGACGCCGGCGGCGAGCGGAGCCTCGGGGCCGACCACCACGAGGTCGGCGGCCAGCTCGCGGGCCAGGGCGACGACGGCGTCGGGGTCGGTGGCTTCGACGGCGTGCAGGGCCGCGAGGGCGGCCATGCCGGCGTTGCCGGGGGCCGCGTGGAGCTCGCCGACCTGCGGATCACGGGAGAGGGCGGCGAGCAGCGCGTGTTCGCGGCCGCCGTTGCCGAGCACAAGGGTCTTCACGAGCCTCAAGCCTACGCGGTGGCCCTGGCCGGTCCGGGCGGAGGACCCCTACCGTGGGGTGCATGACGATGCCTCCCCTGCACCACGGCCGACCCGACGACGACGGGGACCCCCGCGACCCCCGACGCGCGGTCGGACGCGGCATGGGCCCGAGACTGAACTCGGCGTGGCTGTTCGTGGGCGTGATGTTCACGTGCGCACTGATCGGCTTCTGGACGCTGCGCGGGCTGGGGTTCGCCCGCGGCGACCTGAGCCTGCCGGCCGCCCTGGGCGTGCTGGCGGTGGCGGCGGTGGCCGCCGCGGTGATCACGCGGTTCGTGCGGCGCCGCTGACGGCCGCCGCCCGGGGGCGCCGACGGGCGGCCCGCAGGGCGGTCCGCCAGGCCCCGGTCCGGACGGCCGGCCTCACCGGATGATGCGGCGGCGCCGGGCCTCGTCCACGGCGCGGGTGCGGTTGTCCACGCCGAACTTCTGGAACACGTGCACCAGGTGCGTCTTCACGGTGGCCTCGGAGATGAACAGCTCCTTCGCGGCGGCCTTGTTGGTGGCCCCGCGCGCGATCAGCTCCAGCAGCTCGATCTCCCGCGCAGAGAGCACGTCCGCCCCGCCGGCCATCCGGCCCATGAGGGTGGCGGCCACCTGCGGGGCGAGCGCCTTCTGCCCGGCGGCGGCCTGCCGCACGGCGCGGGCGATCTCCTCGCTGGGCGCGTCCTTGAGCAGGTAGCCGGCCGCCCCGGCGTCCACGGCGGCGAGGATGTCCGCCTCGGTGTCGAACGTGGTGAGGATGAGCACCTGCACGTCCGGCCGCCGCTCGCGCACGGCCCGCGTGGCGCTGACCCCGTCCATGCCCTCGCCCATCTGCAGGTCCATCAGCACCACGTCCACGGGGCCGGGCGCGGCGTCGAGGACGCGGAGCGCCTCGGCGCCGTCGGCGGCCTCGGCCACCACCCGCAGGTCCGGGTGGGCCTCGACGACGGCGCGCACCCCCGCCCGCACCACCGGGTGGTCGTCCACCAGCATCACGTGCACGGTCATCCCCGCTCCCGCCCCTCGTCCTCCTCGGCCCGACCCGCAGCGGCGGGCAGGGGCACGCGCAGGGCGACGACGGTGCCCTCGCCCGGTGCAGACTCCACCGAGGCATGACCACCGACGCCCGCGAGCCGCTCGCGCACGCTCGCCAGCCCGACGCCGGTCCCGGCTCCGGGGCCGGCGGGCCTCCGTGCCCCGGCCCCCTGTGTTCCGGCCCCAATCCCCTGGGTCCCCGCGTCCCCCGTGACCACGGCCTCCGAGCGGAACCCGACGCCGTCGTCGGCGACGTCCACGGCGAGCTCCCCCGGCAGCCACGCGAGGGTGACGCGGGCGCGCGTGGCCCTCGCGTGGGCGGCCACGTTGGCCAGGGACGCCTGGACGGCGCGCAGCAGCGCGGCCTCCACGGCCTCGGCCACGGGCACCGGCGTGCCCACCACCTCCACGTCCGCGGCCACGGGCGTGCCCGCCGCCGCCTGCCGCTCGGCGAACCCGGCGACCGCGCGCTCGACCGCCGCCACGAGGGAGGCCCCGCCGGTGGCGCGCAGGTCCCGCACGAACCGGCGCGACTCGTCGAGGTTCTCCGCGGCGGTGGTGCGGACGGTCTCCATGCGGGTGCGGGCGAGCGCGGGGTCCTGCGCGTCCAGGGCGTCCTGCGCGGCACGGGAGACCAGCACGATCGAGGCCAGGCCCTGGGTGAGGGTGTCGTGGATCTCGCGGGCCAGGCGCTCGCGCTCCTCGCCCACGCCGGCGCGGTGCTGGGTGCGGGCGAGCTCGGCCTGGGCGGCGCGCAGCTGCTCGGCCACGTCCCGCTGTCGCTCGGACTCCTGGTGCAGGGCGCGGTACGCCCCGGAGAGCACCACGGCCACGGCCGCGCCCACGAGCGGGCCGATCACCGCGGCCGGGCGCACGCCCTCGTCCACGCCGGCGGCCATCCCGGCCACCACGACGGCGGCCATCGCCGCCACGAGGACCGGCCCGGCGATCCGCCGGGCCGTCGCCGTGCGGGCCGTGCGCGCCACCACGTGCAGCGCTACGAAGAACAGGGGGAAGGCCACCCATGCGAAGTCCCGATGCTGGGCTACGAGCAGGCCCCACAGGGCGAGCACGAGCGCCAGCCAGAGCAGCGCCGGGCCGCGCCCCACGTCCTCGCCCCGGCCCCAGCGGCGGCGCTCCACGAGCGTGCCGGCCAGGTAGACGCCGGCCAGCAGTGCGGTGCACCCGGTCAGCGCGAGCACCGCCGGGGCCGGCGCCCCCGTCCGGGACAGGTCCGCGAGCGCCCGTCCCAGGCCCACGGCCAGGAGCACGGCGAACGCCACGTGCAGGGCCACGCGCAGGCCGGCGAGCACGGCGGCAGCACCGGTCTCGGCGGGTGCCCCGGCGGTGTCGGCGGAGGGTCGGGTGGCGGGCATGGCTCCAGCGTAGGACCGCCCCCGGACGCGACACGGCCCTGCCCCACGGGTCCGGCGCCGGATCAACCATTCGGTTGACCCGGGGCCATCCGCCGCGGGCGATGCGCCCGCGGCGCCGCGGCGGAAGGGTGGAGGAAACCTCGGATCCGGGCCCTCCGGGACCCCGGACCACCGCCCGCCCCTACCTCCTCACCCTCCTCCCCGAAAGGACGCACGCCGTGTTCCTCGCGCTCCGCGACCTGCGCTTCGCCACCGGACGATTCGCCCTCATGGGCTCCGTGGTGGCCCTCATCAGCCTGCTGCTGGTCATGCTCTCCGGCCTCACCGCGGGGCTGGGCGGCCAGAACACGGCCGCCCTGGACCGGCTCGAGGAGCAGGGCGTGCAGCGCCTCGTGTTCGGCGGCGCGGCCGGCCAGGAGGCCACCGCCTCCTTCACCCAGTCGGAGTTCACCGCAGAGCAGCGCGACGCGTGGGCCGCCACGGACGGCGTGGCCTCCGTGGAGCCGCTGGGCGTCAGCCAGGGCCGCGCGGTCGGCCTGGCGCACGGCGTGGAGACGGACGAGGCGGGCCGGGCCGACGTCGCCGACGTGCCCACCACGGGCGTGGCCTCCACCGCGTTCCTCGGCCTGGTCTCGGGCGGCGCCGACGCCCCGGCGGCGCTCGCGCCGGGCGAGGTCGTGCTGAGCTACGACGTCGCCGACTCCCTCGGTGCGCAGGCGGGCGACGCCGTCGCCGTCTCCGGCTTCGTGTTCACGGTGGCGGAGGTGGTCCCGAACGAGTTCTACTCCCACTCCCCGGTGACCTGGCTGGCGCTCGAGGACTGGAGGGCGATCTCCCACACCGCCGACGACGCGGTGCTCGGCACCGCGGGCCTCGTGCGGTTCGCCGCGGGTGCGGACCCGGACGCCGTCGCCGCGGCGGGCGACGCCGCGGCCGGCACGGTCTCGGAGACGGTCCGCGACTCCTACGCGGCGCTGCCCAGCTACCGCTCCGAGAACGGCTCGCTCATGACGATGCAGGGCTTCCTCTACGGCATCTCGGCGCTCGTGGTGATCGCGTTCCTGTCCATCTGGACGGTCCAGCGCACGCGGGACATCGCGGTGCTCAAGGCCCTCGGCGGCACGGACGGGTGGGTCCTGAAGGACGCGCTCACGCAGGCGGCGTTCGTGCTGCTGGGCGGCGTCCTGGTGGGCACCGCGCTGGCCGCCGGGATCGGCGTGCTCGCCGCGCGGGGCGTGCCGTTCGAGCTGTCCTGGGCCACCACTCTCGTGCCCGCCGCCGGGATCCTCGTGCTCGGCATGCTCGCCGCCGTCGCCGCGGTGTTCCGCGTGACCCGCATCGACCCGCTGGTCGCCCTGGGCGGCAACTGACCGCCGACGACGGCGCCCCGCGGCGCCGTCGTCCCCCGCCTGCCCACGCCCCCTGGAGAAGGAAGAAGGATCACCATGACCCCGACCCTCGCCCCGCAGACCGACCTCGACCCGATGCGTACCCCGGCCGCCGCGGCCGCCCATCGGATCGCGCCGGGCACCGCGGCCCCGGACGGCTCCGGCGGCACCCCGGCCCTGTCCGCGCGGGACATCGTCCTGGAGTACCCGGACGGCGAGCGCGGCGTGCTGCGCGCCCTGGACGAGGTCTCCCTGGACCTGCACGCCGGCACGTTCACGGCCCTGGTGGGTCCGTCCGGCTCCGGCAAGTCCTCGCTGCTGGCCGTCGCCGCAGGCCTCGTGCCCCCGACCTCCGGGACCGTGACCGTGGCCGGCCGCAAGCTCACCGGGCTCTCCCGCACGGAGCGCACGGGGCTGCGGGGCCGGGAGATCGGCGTGATCTTCCAGCAGCCCAACCTCATCCCCTCGCTCACGGCGGCGGAGCAGCTCGAGCTCTCCGTGCACCTGGACCGGGAGGCCACGCGCGCGGACCGGAAGGCCGCCAGGGACCGGGCCATGGCGCTGCTGGAGCGCGTGGACCTGGCCGACCAGGCCGGCAAGCGGCCGCACCAGCTCTCGGGCGGGCAGCGGCAGCGCGTGAACATCGTGCGTGCCCTCATGGCCTCGCCTGCGCTGCTGCTCGTGGACGAGCCCACCTCGGCGCTGGACCGCGAGCGCTCGGCCGCCGTCGTCGACCTGCTGGGGGCGCTGACCCGGGACGAGGGCACGGCCACGCTGATGGTCACGCACGACCACGAGTTCCTCGCCGCCACGGACCGCACGCTGACCATGGTGGACGGGCGGCTGACCGACTGAGCCCGCGGGGTGCGGCCCCCGCGCGGCGCCCCGGCCACCGGCCTGCCGCGTCCGCCGCCCTCCCTAGGATGGGCGCATGACGCAGACCCCCTCCGCCACATTCGCCCTCGCCGACGCCGTCGAGCTCGTCCACGTGGTCCGCAACGGCTTCGTGGAGTCCCGCACCCCCGGGGCCGCCGTGGTCACCGGCCCGGACGGGACGGTGCTGGCCGCGCTCGGCCCCGTGGACGCCCTGATCTACCCGCGCTCCACGCTCAAGCCGTTCCAGGCCATCGCCTCGCTGCGCCACGGGGCGCGCCTGGAGGGCGAGGAGGTGGCGATCGCGTGCGGCTCCCACCGTGGCACGGCGGCGCACCGCGACCTCGCGGCACGGATCCTCGCCGAGGCCGGACTGTCCGCGGCGGACCTGCAGTGCCCGCCGGACTATCCGGCGGACGCCGCGGAGATCGTGCGGTTCGGCCAGGACCTCGAGCACGGCGCGGAGAAGACGCCCCTGGCGTACAACTGCTCCGGCAAGCACGCGGGCTTCCTGGCCGCGTGCGTGGCGGCGGGGCACGACGTGGGCACGTACCTCGAGCCCGACCACCCGCTGCAGACCGAGGTGGAGCGGGTCATCGAGGAGTACTGCGGCGAGCCCGTGGCCCACACGGGCACGGACGGCTGCGGGGCGCCGGCCGCCGTGCTGTCCCTGACGGCGCTGGCCCGGGGCATCGGGAAGGTGGCCTCCGCGCCGTCCCGTCGGGACGCGGAGATCCACGCGGCTACCGTGGCGAACGCGATGCTCGAGCACCCGTGGGCGGTGCACGGGCAGTCCAGCTCCAACACCGTGGTGATGCGCGAGCTGGGCGTCCTGGCCAAGCTCGGCGCGGACGGGGTGATGGTCATGGCCGCCCCGGACGGCACGGCCGTGGCCGTCAAGGCGCTCGACGGCGGCACGCGGGCCGGCAACCTCGTCGCGCTCGCGCTCCTGGCCCAGTTCGCCCCGGACCACGTGGACGCGGACCGGCTGCCCGCGGTGCTGGAGACGGTGGCCCCGAAGATCCTCGGCAAGGGCGAGCCTGTGGGCGCAGTGCGCCTGGCCCGCCCCGTCCTGGACCTGCTGGACTGAGCGGGCCGATGACCACCGGCTCCGTCCCCCGCCGCCGCATCCCCGTGCCCGAGGGGCACGCGGCGCTGACCTCGTGGGCGCGCACGCACGCGCAGGACCCTGCCGCCGCGGCCGCCCTGCCGCGCTCCACGCGGGCCACCGCCGTGCGCTTCGCGCTCGAAGAGCTCGCCACCCGCGTGCCCGGGAACGCGGTGGAAGTGCGGGTGCCGCCCTTCGGCGTCGCCCAGGCGATCCCCGGGCCCCGCCACACCCGCGGCACCCCGCCCAACGTGGTGGAGATGGACGCGGTGACGTGGCTGTCCCTGGCAACGGGGCTGCTGGGGTGGGCGGACGCCGTCGGGACCGGCGCGGTGCGCGCCTCCGGCACCCGCGCGGACCTCGGCGCGCACCTGCCGCTGATCCGGCCGTGAGACTCCTGTGACGCGGGTGACACACATGCCGAAAAGACTGGCCGAAAGTACTCCCTGTGAAATACCCCGGCCGAGACCATGATCTGCTCATCCGCACAGCGGTCAGGCTGGGGGTGGCCTGTGAGCATCCGCCCCCTCTGATGCATCCGATTCGGATGCCAGTCAGAGAGCTCATACCCATGAAGCGAATCCATACCGCCGTCGCCGCCGTCGTTGTGGCCGCGGCTGTCATCGCACCGGGGGCTTCGGCCGCGACGATCCACGAACACATCAACGACGGGGGCGCCGCTCTGGGCGGGGAGAACAAGTCCACCCTGGGGGCCATGAACGATGAAGCTTCCTCGCTGCGCGTGTACGGACGGACCGTGACGTTTGCTCAGGACGCGTACTACCGCGGCAATCGATTTGTCGCCTGGAAGGACCAGCCCGATCTGCGGCAGGCGAAGGTGCCCTTCTCTGTTTTCGCCACATGGACCGACGAGATCAGCAGCTGGTACGCCAGCTGATCACGATGGCGAGGGGGCGGCCACCTTCGGCCGCCCCCTCGCCATGTCGATTTCCCGTGCCACCATCGTTCACCAAGGATCGCTCTCCCCGAAGACCTGCTTCACCGCAGCTGCATTTGCCTCGATGGGTTCACTCCTGCTCTCCGCCTGTGGGGACGGGTCCGTCACCCCCGACCCGGATGCGGCGGCTCGCCTCGACAGGGACAGCGGGCAGGTGATCCTGCCCTTGGACGTCTACGCGATCACGCGCGCGGACGAAGATGTCATGACCCGCGCTCGCCGTGCCATTCTGCGCAGCTGTCTGCAGCCCAAGGGCCACAACGGTGTCGCCCCTCCAGCGTCCGCCGGCTCCCCCGAGGAGCGTCCCTACGGCCTGTGGCTGCCGAAATTCGCCGCATCGAACGGATTCGCACTCCAGCCGCTCGGCGACGCCCCGGATCTGACGCCGCCGCCCGGAGGCTGGAGCGACGAGGCGGATCCGACCTTCAACGCCGACTACGACCAGTGCGCATCCCACGTCATGGACCAGATGGAGAGCGTGTCCGGCCCACCGGTGAGCACTCAAAGCGCCGCCGGCGCGCTCGCCGTGGAGGCATCGTCCCTCGCTGCCGCCGACCCTCGGTGGACTGATGCCCGCGGCGAGTGGCAGCAATGCCTTCGCGACCGCGGCCTGACGCCGGAGGAGGGCGAGGGCGCCTGGGGCAGCATGGAATCCATGGTGCCGTGGTGGACGACGCCGTGGACGCCCTCTCCTCCCTGTCCTCGCGCTTCCTGCGGACGGTGCTGCTCATGGCGGCATTGGCCGTGGGCATCGGCGGGCTGCTCGCGGCCCTCGGGCTCACCCAGACCGCCGCCGCGCAGGCCCTGCACCTGCCCGTCCCCGAGTCCGGCGTCCTCGCCCCCGGCTACCGGGTGTGGATCGGCGGGACGGCCGTGGACGTGGCCGGGATCGTGCGCCCCACCGAGCGCGCCCCCACCCTGACCACCGCGCCGCTGGCCACCCCCGCCGTCCTCACCGGCGTGGGCGAGGCCGCCCCCGAGCTCGTCGTGCGCACCGAGACCGGCTTCCCCTACCCCGTCTCCCAGGCGGCCCCGCTGGCGATCGCCCCCGAGGCGCCCGGCAGCGCGTCCGTGCGGACCGTGGCCGACCTGCGGGAGCTGCGCGCCGGCGTCGCCGACGACCTCGGCGCGTTCGTCGGCGTGCGCTCCGCCGTGCTGCTCGTGCTCGCCGTGATCAGCGCGTCCACGGCCATGTACCTGTCCGTGCAGTCGAGGACCTCGGAGATCGCACTGCGGCGGGCCATCGGCTCGTCTCGAGGACTGATCGCCCGTGTCTTCCTCCTCGAGGGGACGCTCATCGGCCTGGCAGGCGGAGCGGTGGGGTCTGCGGTCGGCACCGCCGTGATCCTCGCCGTCTCCCAGTCCCGCGGCTGGGCCGCCGTGCTGCCGCCCACCGCCGTGCCCCTGGCCCTCGCGCTGGGACTCGCGGCCGGCGTCGTGAGCGCCCTCTACCCGGCATGGGTGGCGAGCCGCCAGCGTCCCGCAGACGCCCTGCGAGGGTGATCGGCGTAGGGCGTCCGCCCCACTGGATAGACTTCCCCGCATGACCTCCGGCCCCGCGCACCCCGCCGATCAGCACGCCTACACGGTCCGCCGCGCGCCGCGGCTGTCCGCGGTGCTCGCCGTGGCCGCCGTGCTCGGCATCCTGGCCGCCCTCGTGGCCACCACGGCCATCCACGCCTCCCCCAACCCGCCCGCGGACCCGTACTCCGGCATCCCCCTGTCCTTCGCGGACACCTTCGGCTTCGTGAGCCTGATCTCCCTGCTGGGCGCCGGCGTCCTGGGGCTGCTCGTGTGGCTCCTGCTGGACCGCCGCTCCCGCGCCACCACCCGCACCGTGGTCCTCGAGCGCACCGACGACCCCGCCGCGGCGGACGTCCGCCTGGACCGCTCCGCCGCGGACGCGCTCCGCAGCCGCACCACCCCCACCGAGAGGACCCCCGAGCAGTGATCGCATCGCGCACTCGACGAGGAGACGGCCGCCTGACCGCCGCCCTCGACCCCCAGGACCAGGGGCCCCAGGACGAATGCGGCGTCTTCGGCGTGTGGGCGCCCGGCGAGGAGGTCGCGAAGCTGGCCTACTACGGCCTCTACGCCCTGCAGCACCGCGGCCAGGAGTCCGCCGGCATCGCCGCCTCGGACGGCAAGCGCATCGGCGTCTACAAGGACATCGGCCTCGTCTCCCAGGTGTTCGACGAGTCCACCCTGGCCACCCTCACCGGCCACATCGCCGTCGGCCACTGCCGCTACTCCACCACCGGCGCCAACAAGTGGGCCAACGCCCAGCCCACCCTCGGCGCCACCGCCGGCGGGGACACCGTGGCCCTGGCCCACAACGGCAACCTCGTGAACTCCGCCGAGCTGCTGCGCATGGTCCAGGCCCGGGACGGGCTCCAGCTGCGCGGCGAGATGAAGCAGGGCAATACCACGGACACTGCCCTCGTCACCGCCCTGCTCCACGGCGAGGAGGGCCGCAAGCTCGAGGAGACCGCCCTCGAGCTGCTGCCCAAGGTCCGCGGCGCCTACTGCTTCGTGTTCATGGACGAGCACACGCTTTACGCCGCACGCGACCCGCACGGCGTCCGCCCCCTCGTGCTCGGCCGCCTCGAGCGCGGCTGGGTGGTGGCCTCCGAGCAGTCCGCCCTCGCCACCGTCGGCGCCTCCTTCATCCGCGAGGTCGAGCCCGGCGAGATGATCGCCATCGACGAGGAGGGCATCCGCTCCACCCGCTTCGCCGAGGCCACCCCCGCCGGCTGCGTGTTCGAGTACGTCTACCTCGCACGCCCGGACGCCTCCATCTCCGGCCGCTCCGTCTACGAGTCTCGCGTGGACATGGGACGGCGCCTCGCCCTCGAGGGGCCGGTGGACGCCGACGTCGTGATCCCCGTCCCCGAGTCCGGCACCCCCGCCGCCGTGGGCTACGCCGAGGCCTCCGGGCTGCCGTTCCGCCAGGGCTTCGTGAAGAACGCCTACGTGGGCCGCACCTTCATCCAGCCCTCTCAGACCCTGCGCCAGCTCGGCATCCGGCTCAAGCTCAACGTGCAGCCGTCCGTGGTGGCGGGCAAGCGCGTCGTCGTCGTGGACGACTCGATCGTGCGCGGCAACACCCAGCGCGCCATCGTGCGCATGCTCAAGGAGGCCGGCGCCGCCGAGGTGCACGTGAAGATCTCCTCGCCGCCCGTGAAGTGGCCCTGCTTCTACGGCATCGACTTCGCCTCCCGCGCCGAGCTGATCGCCAACGGCGCCGGCGTGGCCGAGATCGCCTCCTCCATCGGCGCCGACTCGCTGGGCTACATCAGCGAGGAGGCCATGATCGCCGCCACCGGCCAGCCCCGCGAGCGGCTGTGCACCGCCTGCTTCACCGGCACGTATCCCATCGAGCTGGCGGACGAGAGCGAGCGCGGCAAGTCCGTGCTCGAGACCGACGCCGGCTCCGCCGCCGCCGTCACCGTGACGGCCCCGGACGGGGACGCCACCACCGTGGCCTCCACCGGCTGCGAGCCCGGCCCCGACGCCGACGACGAGAAGCTCCTCACCGAGACGGACAGGACCCCGCTGTGACCGAGAACCAGAACACCGCCCACGACGCCCCCATCACCTATGCCTCCGCCGGCGTCGACGTGGAGGCCGGCGACCGCGCCGTCGAGCTCATGAAGGACGCCGTCAAGGCCACCCACTCCCCCGAGGTGATGGGCGGCATCGGCGGCTTCGCCGGCGTGTGGGACGCCTCGGCGCTGCT
This sequence comes from Micrococcus sp. HG099, assembly GCF_024723355.1. Classification (NCBI taxonomy): domain Bacteria; kingdom Bacillati; phylum Actinomycetota; class Actinomycetes; order Micrococcales; family Micrococcaceae; genus Micrococcus; species Micrococcus sp. HG099. The sequence goes on from NZ_JANQCJ010000018.1 coordinate 22,665, forward strand.
GCAGTACCGCAAGCCGCTGCTCACCACCTCCACGGACGGCGTGGGCACCAAGGTCGCCATCGCGCAGGCCATGGACAAGCACGACACCATCGGCCAGGACCTCGTGGGCATGGTGGTGGACGACATCGTGGTGGTCGGCGCCAAGCCCCTGTTCATGACCGACTACATCGCCTGCGGCAAGGTGGTCCCGGAGCGCATCGCGGACATCGTGCGCGGCGTGGCCGAGGGCTGCCGCCTCGCGGACACCGCCCTCGTGGGTGGCGAGACCGCCGAGCACCCGGGCCTGCTCGGCGTGGACGAGTACGACGTGGCCGGCGCCGCCACCGGCGTGGTCGAGGCCGACATGGTGCTCGGCGCCGACCGCGTGCAGACCGGCGACGTGGTCATCGGCATGGCCTCCTCCGGCATCCACTCCAACGGCTACTCCCTCGTGCGCCGCGTGGTCAACGCCGCCGGCTGGTCCCTGGACCGCGAGGTCTCCGAGCTCGGCCGCACCCTCGGTGAGGAGCTGCTCGAACCCACCCGCATCTACGCGCGCGCCTGCCTGGACCTCGTGCAGCGCCTCAACGGGCACGACGGCGGCTCCGGCCTGCCCGTCCGCGCGTTCAGCCACGTGACCGGCGGCGGCCTCGCCGCCAACCTGGCCCGCGTGCTCCCGCAGGGCCTGATGGCCACCGTGGAGCGCGAGACCTGGTCCCTGCCGCCCATGTTCCGCCTGCTCGCCGAGGCCGGCCGCGTCCCGCAGCCCGACCTGGAGCGCACGCTCAACCTCGGCGTGGGCATGGTGGCCGTGGTAGACCCGGAGATCGCCGCGAAGTCGATCTCCGTGCTCGTGGACGCCGGCATCGACGCCTGGGAGATGGGCACCATCGGCCACGTCACCGACGAGGCCGCCGGCGCCGGCCTGGACTTCGTCCAGGGCGCCAAGGGCGTCGACGGCGGCGCCGTCCTCATGCGGGGCGCCTACGCCGCCTGATCCGCGGCGGTTGCGCCGTCCCCCTCCCCCCACGCTTTCGTGCGGGGAACGGGAGCCTTCCCCGGCACTTTCGTGCGGGAAACGGGAGCCTCCCCTACGCGACGTACACGCGCCCGCCGAGGCGGGCCCGGTGCGCCAAGACCTCCGCCACGACCCTGCGGAAGTCGTCCCGCGCGTCATCCACGGTGGCCACGATCTGCGACCACCCCGCCCGGGCCCATCCCCCGTTCCGCCACGCGTCCACCGCCTGCTGCGCGGGATCGAGGTGGGGGTTGCCGTCGTAGTGGACCCCAGGCGCCAGGCGCGGCAGCCCAGGTCCGCGTCCGGCGAGCGCTGGCGCCCCGGGTGCAGGACCAGCTGCAGCTCCGGCTCTGGAAGCCCGGCGTGCAGCAACGCCAGGCGCAGGGCCGTCTCCGGGGGCGAGTCCGCCCCGGCGTGGATCAGCTCCAGCGCCGCACGCGCCGTCCGCGCCCCCTTGAACCGCCCGGACCGAGCCAGCCCCGCACGCAGCCGCAGGATCGTGGCACGCGGGGGCAGGCGGCCCTGCGGGGTCCAGATCCCGGTGACGACGGCGTCGCCCGCCGCCACGACCGGATCGAGATGGCCGGGGCGCACCAGCGCGGCGAGGTCCGCCCACGTGCGCTCGACGCTCGTCACGCGGATGCCGTGCAGGACCACCGCGTCCGCCTCCGGGACGCTGCGCGCGTGGCTGCGGACCTCCGGGCGCTCGCTGGCGCCGCGGCTGTGCGGGCGCGAGACGTGGACCCGCCCGTCGTCGACGAGGAAGGGCGGCACCGGGATGCCGTGCAGGAGCAGCGCGCTGAGGTGGGAGGCGACGCCCCGGGAGGCCGTGACGATCGCCGCCGTCTCCTCCGGGGCGAAGGCGACCGGGGGCTCCGCGTAGCCGAGGGCGCCCCAGTCGCCGGGGACGTCGTCGGCCCGCCGATGGACGCCGTGGGTGACGCGCCGGACGTCGGCGGCGCGCAGGCGGTCCGCGGGGAGGCCGGCCGCGCTCAGGTCCGCTCGGGTGAACAGCGGTCCGCCGGCGGCGACGACGTCGAGCGGCCGCGCGGGGACGGGCGGGCGGCGATCCTGGGGGCGGGGCAGGGACGTGGACGTGGACGTGGACATGGACATGCACCCAGCGTGGGCGCGTCAGGGGTGCGCACGGGGCGCGGCGGAGCCGGCTGGGGAGGAGAGCGGCCGACGCGCGGGGTGTGCAGGAGCGGCGAAGCCTCCCGTTTCCCGCACGAAAGGCCCGGGGAAGCCTCCCGTTTCCCGCACGAAAGGCCCGAGGAAGCCTCCCGTTTCCCACACGAAAGCGACGGGGCGGAGTGGGTCAGGCCGCGGTCGTGGGGACCAGCAGGTGGCGCGCCACCGCCACGATCAGCGCGACGACTGTGAGGATGAGCAGCCCGTCCACCGCGATGTAGAGGTAGTGCCAGGACGAGCCGCCGTCGTCGACCCCGGCCAGGACCCTGTCCGTGCGCCGGTTGAGGAACGGGCGGATCGCCACGGCCTTCACGGCCAGCAGCCCGGCGGCCGTCAGCCCGCCCAGCCACAGGCGGCCGGGGCCGGGCACGGTGAGCCCGCGCGGGCGGCCGAGGACGCGGGCCAGCGCGACCAGCAGCACCACCGCGAGGACGACCTCCACGAGGTTCATCGCGAAGAACACGCGGCGCCCGATGCCCAGCCCGAGCGGGATCGTGATGCCGGGCGCGGTGAACTTCAGCGGTGCCTCGATCAGCGAGATCCCGATCAGCAGGCCCAGCCACACCGCCGGCACGGCGAACAGGGCGGCGCGCGCCCACAACGGCCCGTCGGCGACGACGGCGCCCCCCGCCTGGCGGCGGACTCGTGCGCTGGGTGCCGGGTGACGGTGCGGATCGGTGGGGGTGCTCACGGGATCCATGATACTCGCATTTACCATGCAACTTTACGGAGCGGGCAGCCTCCCATTTCCCGCACGAAAGCACCGCCGAAGCCTCCCGTTTCCCGCACGAAAGTGCCGGGTCAGAGGCGGGAGTCGAGCCAGGCCAGCGCGTCGGCCACGGGGGCGCGCCAGCGCCAGCTCGCCTTGGGGTCGGCCCGCGTGGGCCCCAGGTTGATCAGCCCGGTGTCCTTGCCGGCCCGCTCGGCGCGCAGCACGAACCGGTAGCCGCTCATCACGGCCAGCGAGGTGCCCACGGCGAGCACGGCGCCGCCGTCGTCGGCCATGGCCTCGGCGGCCTCCCGGCGCGCCACGGGCACGGACTCGCCGAAGTACACGACGTCCGGCTTGAGCTCCACGGACCCGCAGCGCAGGCAGCCGACCATGGCGAACTCGTCCACCCAGTGCCGGTCGAGGGTGACGTCGCCGTCCGGGTTGACTGCCTCCGGGTCGATGCTCACGCGCTCCAGGTACCCCGGGTTCGCGGCCTCGAGCCGCACGTCCAGGTCGCGGCGGGACTCGGTGGCGCCGCAGTGCAGGCAGGCCACGCGGGCGAGGTCGCCGTGCAGCTCGATCAGCCGGTCCTCGGGCGCGCCCGCCTCCGCGGCGGCCTGCGCGTGCAGCCCGTCCACGTTCTGCGTGAGGATCCCGGCGACCAGTCCGCGCGCGGCCCAGCCGGCGAGGATCCGGTGCGTGGCGTTCGGGCGCGCCTGGTCCATGCGCCGCCAGCCCACGAACGATCGGGCCCAGTAGCGGTGCCGGGCGGCCGGGTCGTCCCGGAACTCCTGGTAGGTCATCGGCCGGTGCCGGTGCAGCGAGCCGTTCGGCCCGCGGTAGTCCGGGATGCCGGAGTCGGTGGAGACGCCCGCGCCGGTGATCACGAGCGGCCGGGTCTCCTCCAGCAGACGGAGCAGACCCCGAGACGCGGTCTCGGGGTCCTGCAGCGGTGCTGTCTCATCCACCACCCGGGCGATCGACCGCAGTGCGGCCTGGTGTCCGTCCAGGGCGGGGTGGCGTGCGGGCGTCATCGGGCCCGCGCGTCGTCGTCCTCATCGTCGTCCGCGTAGAGGTCCGCGTAGGGATCCTCGTACTCGGGCTCCTGGTCCAGCTCCGGCTCCGGGGCGCGCGTGCGCCCGCCCGTGAGCTCTCGCTCCAGTGCCGAGAGGTCCGTTCCGGGAGAGAAGTACTTCATCTCCCGTGCCTGCTTCGTGGCCTTCGCCTTCTGACGGCCGCGCCCCATGAGCGTGACCCCCTTCGCATCTCTCGCCGCCTCGGATCTGTGGCGCACAGGGGCCCGCCGAGGTACTCACTGGTCAATATGGTTCGTGCGGACAAGGATACATCACTCCCCCGCGGTCCCGGCCCCGGCCGGTGCGGCCCCAGCCCGCACCGCCGACCCGACCGCGGCGCCCCGCCGGGGGCCGCCCGCGGCCGCCCTCCCGGGGAGCGAGAGCCTCAGATCCAGCCCTCCTCCCACGCCCGCTCGGCGGCCTCGTGGCGGGTGCGCACGCCGAGCTTGCCCATGGCGTGGGAGAGGTGGTTGCGCACCGTGCCGGGCGCGAGGTGGAGCCGTTCGGCGATGTCCTCGACCCGCGCCGCCGTGCGTCCGGCGCGCAGCACGTCGAGCTCGCGGTCGGTGAGCGGGCTGCGCTCGCCCGAGAGCGCGGAGGCCGCGATCTCCGGGTCCACGTAGCGCCGCCCGGCCGCCACCTGGCGCAGGACGTCCGCGAGCGCCTCGGCCGGCGTCGACTTGGGCACGAACCCGGACACGCGCTCCGCGAGCGCCCGCCGCAGCACGCCGGGCCGCGCGTGGCGCGTGAAGATCACCACACGGGTGGGCACAGAGCGCAGGATCTCCCGCGCCGCCTCGACGCCGTCCAGCCCCGGCATCTCCAGGTCCAGCAGGCAGACGTCCGGCACGAGCGCGCGGGCAGCGGCGACGGCGTCGTCCCCCGTGCCGACGCCCGGCAGCACGTCGAGGTCCTCCTCGAGGGCCAGCAGGGCCTCCACGGCGCCGCGGATCAGTGCCTCGTCGTCGGCCACCAGCACGCGGATCATGCGTCCTCCCCCGTCGTCGTGGTCGGGTCCGTGCGCGTCGTCGCCCCTGACGACGACGGCACGGTCAGCTCGAGGCGGAACCCGCCGTCGTCGTCGGGCCCGGCGGACAGCCGCCCGCTGACCTCCGCGGCGCGGGCCGCGAGCCCGGCCAGGCCGGTGC